>JAOAAV010000013.1 GCA_026418715.1 Clostridia bacterium | reverse complement strand
ATTTTACATTTTTAGGTAAATAATTTTTTAACAATTATTTAACAAGAAATTTATCGCATTTCGGAGGTCGATTATGTATTACACCATCGGTGAGATCGCTAAAAAAGTAAATATTTCCCCGCACACCTTACGCTTTTATGCGAAAGAAGGATTATTGCCCTTTGTTGAACGGAGCGAAAGCGGCATCCGTATGTTTAAAGATGAAGATTTTGAAGGCTTAATGATAATAGAATGCTTGAAAAAGACCGGCATACCGATTAAGGATATCAAGAAATTTATCGACTGGGTTATGGAAGGCGATGCAACAATCGATAAAAGGCTTGAATTGTTTAAAAAGCAGAAAGAGGCTGTCGAAAAGCAAATTGAGGAACTGCAGGAAACGCTTAGGCTTTTGGAATATAAATGCTGGTACTATGAAACAGCTAAAGAAGCCGGTACTTGCGATGTGCACAGCAAAATTAAAGTGGATGACATACCGGAAGATATACGGCCTGTAAAAGAAAATCTTAAAAAAGGCCGCAAACTGGATTAAATTAAAAGGCACACCTTCCTGTAAGCTGCAGAAAGATGTGCATTTTTAGCTTTTTTAGAATAAATGTAATTTAGGCAAGTAGACATGTTCCCGCGAACACATTAAATCATTTCAAACCCCGTCTTTTCCGTCTACACAACCCCGCCCGCCGAGAGCCGCTCCCAAAGGCTGTAGATGTGTTTCCGCGAACAATCGAACACATAAAAATACAGGGCTACCTGTGCCTCCGCCGCCAAAAAGCACATTTTCGGCGAGCGGCAAATCACCGGAAAACCATGTATTTAAGCCGTTTTTCAGGCGCTTATTTATTTTTTACATTTGTCATCAATACCACGCACTCAACGTGCATCGGGGCAAAGAGTCAATAGTGGATGGGTATAATTTTTTTAATACTACACTCTGCAGTAATAAAAAATCAATCTATGCTCGCATCCCGAATTGTTTTATACAGCATTCCATAATTACATTTTTGGGCTCCTATATCTAAAAGACTACTGAGCGTTATTGTTTTTTGTTCCGGAATCGTTCTGTTTAAAACAGCTGTTGGTAAAACATAGAATTCCCATTGTGACATATCTAGCGGCTTAATGGTATCTTTATCTATATGCTTTAATACACAGAATACATATACATCGGATTGATGCTTTTTCTCTGCATCAAATTTATTGCTGATGCTATCCCAGCCGTAGGTAGGCTGAATACCAAAGCTGATTTTTGAAAGACTTTGCTGTTCCCAAGACTGAAGATAAGCGGAAGATTTTACTTCTACGCGAATGCCCTCCTTGGAAATCAAATCATATTTGTCCCATGACACGCTAGTACCATCTGTAACGCCAAGCGCCATGGCGACAATAAATTCAGCCAGCCTGCCTCTTTCGGTATTGCCAACAAGATCAGAGTACGCCCAGGCCCAAAAATCTCTAAGCGTGTAGGCATCATCGCCTGCATTCAAGAATTGTTCGTCGCCCGTCTTTTTCTTTATTTCAATAGCAGGATATTTGCATTTGCTTCCGAAATTTTTCTCTTCCATCTGTCCTCCAGTAAGCGTGGACAAATTCTTCTTATCAAAACTATTGTTTTCATTACTTTACTGAATGCACCATATTTATTTGCATAAAAAGTCTATTGCTTGCTGTTCGCCATATTCTATAGCAATTTCCACTGCACGTTTAGCTTTTTCAAGTAGTGTTTTTGCTTCACGTTTTGCTGCGAGAGACTGCTGAACTAACGATGAAATTGCATCTTGTATTTCTTGCTGTATGTTTGGAACAATTATATTCTTTAACGATTTAGCAGGAACTGCCGCAAGAATGGTGCCAGATGATTCGCAATGCATTTGCTCGCGAACAATCATACTTTTTATAAGCGCAAGTAAATAACCGCTTGAAACTGTTCGCGGACGTAAAACAAAAAAGCCAGTTGAACCAATAGCACCGTCATATTCTTCTGATACTAAAGCTACTTTATCCAGTGAACCTTCAACAGAGGATGCAATTCCGTCTCCATTTCGTAATAGCATACGGGCACGACTTGGCGCATTCTTTCCTCTAATTGTTTTTGCATTTTCAATTACTCCTATATTTTGATCAATATCTGCCAGCTCAATATATTTAAAATTATGTTCAGGGTTAGTTCGTGGTTCGATGGTTTCATTTGAATTTACTGCAATATCTATAAGCCTAAGATAACCGCCTGAATAATTGCGTATAATATTACGAAGTTCTTTATACTTCGGATGAAAATGCTCTGCATCCATACGACTTGCTTTTGCAACCTGGCTGAAGCTTCTCACATACGTGAGGGTGTGCCGGAGCTTCCAATCACGTAAGCCCAGTTCGGAAAGGAGGAGTTGTTCGGCTTGAGCGTAATTATGCTTAGATAGTAATATTTTATCTGCTGCATGGTTAACAAAATCCACTACTTTCGCTTGAAACTCATGAGTAAAAATAGGAATTGGTATTGCCTTTAACTGACTAGCACTAACATTTACTTGGTTTGAGCGCATAGCTCTTCGTTGTATTTGAAGTTTCCCAAACGTTGTATTCAAATAAATAGTCAAAAATTCAGGCAAGATGTACTGTGGGTTAGTTCTTACTCTAACGAGATAAGATGCAAAAACGGCATCAATATCTTCTTTAAGAATACCTGTTCTGCCTACTAATTCAAAATTACCGTTTGTTCTGCAAAATAGAACATCATCTCGTTGAAGTTTCAACATCTGATATTCACGTTGAGACATAACTACCCATTTTTGAGGTTTAGTAAGAAAACAATCATTAATTTCATTAAGTCTGAAAATCGGGTATCCTTTTCCTTCTTCATTCAAAGGAAGGGAGCTTCCATATTGGCAAAAAGAAAGTATAGTTCCAATTCTTACCCATTTGTAATGTGAACTTACTCCGAATAAATATTTGGGTTGATAAAATTCCGCTTCTAACCTTAATCCATCTGTTAGTTTTGCTCTATTAACTTTATAAATCACCGCCATTTCCTATTCCTCCATCCAAAAATCAAAACCCTGCTCTTTTGCAAAAGCAACAAAAGCTTCAGCAATCTCGTCAAGGTCGTGGTCAATGATTAGGTGACCATGTTCATCCAGCATTAATTCGCCGTTTTCGTCTTTCTTGTAAATGGGTTCACCGCTGTTGTCTTTCCCACCCTTTTCAGATACTGCAAAGAAAATCGGATAGTCCAGTTCTTCAACCGCTCTATCTGATAGCCACGTCTCTCTATAGCGGAAAAGCATTTTATCATCGCCAAGTAGATACTTAATCTGTCCTTTAACGGAGCGTGATGCCAGTTTGCGCTCAGCTTCCGCCAATGTTCTTTTAAGTTCGGCTTTTCCTTTTGCTCGTCCTGGCATTGTGGCAAGCTGCGCTTTAAGATTTTCAATGTGCTCTTGAAGTTCATCGTCGCTTTCGACCTCTGTTTCTTCGTTGTTGGTTTCATCTTCATTATTCTCTAATTCGACGGTATCGTCTTCTTCAAATTCGGCTTGCAGGAATGACATCAAAAGTGGAGATAAATCGTCTTCGTTCAGTTCCTCTATTTCGCTTAAGGCTCTAATTTCGGCATGATGATTATCCCATTCAGCTATATGCCGATTCTGCACCTCACGTATATAAGCAATTTCCTCATCAGTGTATTTTTGCAAAAAAACAACGCTGGTTTTTGTGCCTGTATGCGGCTTAAAAGTATTAGGGTGTAAACCAACTACCGCCAGAATACGAGCTTTACTGAAAAGAAAATTGCGTATAAATAAGTCGTTCGTATTATTGAGACGGCCTTGCGGTAGTACAATTGCCATTCTGCCTCCGGGTTTTAGAAAATTAAGATTGCGTTCGATAAAGAGAATATCGCGCCCTATTTTGGAGACTGTTTTACCATTCTTTTCTGCAAGGCGGTACTGGCGCAAAATTTCACGCTCGCTTATGCTACCCGCAAACGGCGGATTGGTCATCAGAATATCAAAATCAAAGTATTGAAAGTTGCGTTTGTTAGCTTCGTCTTGCTCGTAGTTGCTAAAACGAGTTAACAGCGGACGAAAAGCCGCTTTGCCTTCTTCGCTCCATTTGGGCGGATTGAGGCTGTTCAGTTCATACACATTTGACTTGCCATCGCCTGCAATTAAGTTTAGTGCTTTGGCGATTTTCACTGCTTTAGGGCTGGAATCGATGGCATAGACCATTGCTCCTGCATATTCGCTGATGGCAGGAGGAAATCCGTTGACAGTATATTGTTCGCCTGCGACCCAAAAGATAGAGTGAACGGTAAAACCTGAAGAACCGCAAGCAGTATCAATCACCCGTTCATGGATTTTGGGATTAAGTATCTTCACGCACATATCAATTACCCAGCGTGGGGTAAAATACTGTCCTTTTTTCCCTTTAGCAACTTCTGTAATCAGATACTCAAAAGCTTCGTCGATTACTTGGAGGTTGGCATTGAACAGTTTGACATCCTGCAGGAATGAAACACAGGTAAGCAAATGCTCGGGCTTAAGGCGGATTCGTTCATCTTGCCCAAATATGCCCCGCCATTTGTCCTTTGCCCTATTGAACAAGCCATTAATTTTATCATAGAGCTCACGCGGTGATTCGCCATAGATACGAAAATGAATTTTGCGGTTTCGTGTGCGGTCGTTTGCTGCTGTCCATTCGTCATATAATTTTGCATAAATTAACTTGAAGACTTCATCAAAGGAATCGTCAATCCCCTCAGCATTAGCTAAAACTAAGTCTTCAAGATCAAGGATGATTTTTTTAAGAGAAAGACGTTCCTTTACTAAACGGTTTTCCTGAGTGAGTTTTTCTATCGTCCATTGCTCGGTGATGACATCTTGAAGCGTTTGGCCTACTGTGGGTATTGATGAAATTTGCGAGAAGACATTGGGTTCTTCTCGGTGAAGGACGACCAACTCTTCACCGTTTGACCATACGCCTATTGGCGAACCTTCAGCATTGCAGTATGACTTTAATTGCTGAAGCCCGTCTTTACGCTTAGGCTTTTTAATTTCAAAAATTACGTAGGGATGCTCACCGTCAGTTTGCATGATGACAATGTCTGCACTTTTGTCGCTTACACCTGAGCCAAACCACACGGCACGTTCAACTTTAATGCGTTCTTTGGGATAATGATATTCTTCCAGAAGTTTTTTTATCCAAAGCTGCCTGACAATTTCTTCCAGCTTGGCGGGGCGGGCGGTCTCTATCACTGGCAAGGCATTTTAGATAAGGCTTGCCGTTCTTTTCAAATAGCTGTGTTTCAAGCCATTGGATGTATTCGGTTTTGAATAATGTTAATCTGTGTTTGGTTTCTTCACTCTTAAATACTTCATCAATTTTAAACATTTTGCTCCTCCATTTATTTCATTCGCGGTTATCAATGTCAGCTTTTGTTTTTCTCTTATGACAATTGTCTGTTTAAGTCATCTTAGTTTTGGATTGTTTTATTTTTCTACGAGCATCTTCCGGCTTTTCCGCGTCCTTCGGTATCGCCCAGGCCCAGCCCAGGCGCACAGCGCCCTTTATACGGCCCTGCTCGCATAAGACCTGCACTCTGCGCGGAGATATTTTCCATTTTTCAGCGGCTTGTTTAGTTGTTATATAATCCATTCGCTAATACCTCACAGAGTAATATTGTATACGAAGAAACGAATAAAGGCAATAGATCCTTTTGTAGCGTAATATAATTATTGTTGAAAACACAATGATGGGTTACACTTTTTTCAAAAAAATAAAAATAATCTCCAAATTGCCCTTGTCAAGGTGGAACGGTGGAGATTTTCGTCAGAAAATACTACCGTCTACCTTGCACAACGGAATAATGATAT
>JAOAAV010000066.1 GCA_026418715.1 Clostridia bacterium | reverse complement strand
AAAATGAACATGGTGATACACGACATGGAGGGCGAAATTGAAATTGGCGATACGCTAAAAAATCCCAAGTTCCGTGCTTCGGCAAGCTCAGCACCGCGCAATAAACTGAAAACCTTCGATCGTATTGTGGCTAACCCCATGTGGAACCAAGGCAGAGATAGCTTGCCTTACATAACCGATGATTTTTTTATCAATGATGAATGGGGGCGCTTTCCGGCAGGAAGTTGCGGGGGCAAAATTGACTGGGGCTGGATGCAGCATATTTACAGCAGTTTGAAGGACAAAGGCAGAGCAGCCGTAGTTCTCGACACCGGAGCCGCCAGCCGCGGCAGCGGCAACCAGGGCAACAACAAAGAGAAAGATTGCCGCAAATGGTTTGTGGACAATGACATCATAGAAGGCGTGATTTACCTGCCCGAAAATCTGTTTTACAACACCACCGCCCCGGGCATCATCATCTTCCTGAACAAAGCCAAGCCGGCACACATCCAAAACAAAATATATCTGCTGCATGCAGGCAAAGAATTTGAAAAAGGCGACCCGAAAAACTACATTCCGCCTGCAAGCATTGAGAAAATAGCCGAATACTACAAGGCATTTAAAGAAGAGGAAAAATTTGCCCGCTTAGTGACCAGAGAAGTAATTGTAAAAAACGATTACAACATCAGCCCCAGCCGCTACATACAAATTACCGATGCCGAGACGTACCGCCCCCTGGGCGAGATTGTGGAAGAACTGAAAGCGCTGGAGGAAGAAGCCACTGCCATTGACAATGAATTGAAAACCATTTTTAAAAAGTTGGGGATATGAGTAAAAAAAGTAGCGAAATAGCTTTGACCCAACACATAATTGAACGAAAAATTTTCACCATCAGAGGTGTACAGGTAGTTCTGGATAAAGATTTGGCTTCTTTTTATGAAGTAAAGCCTACCCGTTTAAGAGAGCAGGTGAAGCGTAATGCGAATCGTTTTCCCGTTGACTTTGTGTTCCAGCTAACTGAAACGGAAGTGGATACTTTGGTGTCGCAAAATGCGATACCTTCCAAACAATCGTTGGGGGGCTTTTTGCCTTATGTGTTCACAGAACAGGGCGTGGCGGCTGTTTCGGCTGTATTAAAAAGCGACAAAGCAGCAAAAGTAAGCATTATGATTATGAGGGCTTTTGTGGCCATGCGCAGGTTTATTATACAAAATGCTCAATTATTTGAACGATTGGACAGAATAGAAATCAAACAACAGGACACCGACCGGAAAATTGAAGAAGTTTTTAAGGCCCTGGAAAGTAAATATCCGAAGCATGACACCGGAATTTTCTTTGACGGGCAGGTTTTTGATGCCTGGGTATTCATCAGCGAACTTGTGAAAAAAGCACAAAAAAACCTTATCTTGATTGATAACTATGTGGACGAAAATGTGCTTGTACTTTTTGCCAAAAAGAAAAAGAAGGTAGAAGTAAACATCTACACCAAAAACATTACCCGTGCTTTGCAGGAAGATGTCCGAAAGTTCAATACCCAGTATGGCGGGCTTACCCTGCATAAGTTTGAGGCCTCGCACGACCGCTTTTTGATCATTGACAAAACCGAAGTGTATCATATTGGCGCTTCTTTAAAGGATTTAGGCAAAAAATGGTTTGCCTTCAGCAAAATGGACAAAGAGTCATTAACAATTATTGAAAAGTTGGGGATATGAGTAAGCTAGTAGATATAGCAGAACTGAATATGGGGCAATCACCACCCTCATCAAGTTATAATGATGAAGGTATAGGGTTACCTTTTTATCAGGGCAAAGTAGATTTTGGATTTATTCATCCAATTCCAAGAAAATATTGCAGTTCGCCTACGAAGATTGCTAAAAGGGGAGATATATTAATTTCTGTCCGAGCTCCTGTTGGCCCAGTTAATATAACTCGCACAGAATGTTGTATTGGTAGGGGTTTAGCAGCAATTACCGCTAAGACGTTTGACCAATTATTTGTCTATTTTAATCTTATCTATCAAGAACCGAATATTGCAAGTCTTGGCAGTGGAAGCACATTTAAAGCAATTAATAAATCACAGCTAGAGTCAATTAACATACCAGATTTTCCCCTCCCCGAGCAGCGTAAAATCGCCTATGTATTAAGCACGGTGCAAAAAGCCATAGAGCAGCAGGACAAACTCATACGCACCACCACCGAACTCAAAAAAGCCCTCATGCAAAAACTCTTTACCGAAGGCATTGGCTGGTTGAGCGGAGCCGAAACCAAACAAAAACAAACCGAAATCGGGCCGGTGCCGGAGAGTTGGGAGGTTACAACAATTGGTGAGATGTATGACTTTACATCAAAACCAAGAGGATTGAATATTGAGTTGCCTGTACCTTTTATTCCAATGGATATTGTCCCGCTGAATGAAATCTATATTGAAAAGTATGAATTGCGTGAAAGTCTAAGCAGTGGAACTTATGTAGAGAATGGAGATTTGTTGCTTGCTAAAATCACACCTTCTTTTGAAAATGGTAAGCAAGGAATTGTTTCTATAGATAAGCCATACTGCTATGCTACTACCGAAGTAATTCCAATAAAGGGTAAGCATAAAATCAGTGACATTTATTATTTATTTTATTATCTTCTTAAAGATGATGTAAGAAAATTACTGGCAGATAAAATGGAAGGTTCAACCGGAAGACAACGTTTAAGCAAAACAATTTTAGAAAAGACACTTATCCCAATGCCATCATTCTCTGAACAAAAGGTAATAGCAAATATCTTTTTGTCAATTTACAAGAAGCTATCTTTCCACCAAAAGAAAAAATCCACCCTCACCGCCCTGTTCAAAACCCTGCTGCATGAATTGATGACAGGCGAAAGAAGGGTGCATGAGATAGAATTTGAGGCGTTGGATACCGAAGTAAAAGAAATGAGTACAAGCATTTAACTATGAATGTTGTTTATCAACATATTGACAGAGCGTTTCGCGGTTACGATGGAGTTTCGTTTGAAGAAGCCGAAACCGGTACTTTACTTTCCGGTAAGGTAAAAGGTGTCCTTGTAGATAGACCGCAAAGACAGGAAATGCTTAACATTCTGCAAACGCTTCAGGAGGATACCGGTTTTCAGCAATCGCAAACGCTTTTACAGGATATTCAGGCATTGCAAGATGAAAGTGTGGATGTGCAAACTTTCAGGGTTGGCGAAGCCTTGGCTGAAGTGGTTTTGCAAGAGCATTTCCAATGCCGGTTATATTGGAACGAACTTCGCGATGCCCGTAATCCTAAAGGCAATAAAACCGGTGCCGATTTGGTGGGTTTTATTGAAATAAATAATGAAGTATTGTTTTTGTTTGGAGAAGTAAAAACTTCATCTGAAACAACTGCGCCACCGCAGGTGATGACAAATCCGGATGGCATTGAAAATCAGTTGAAGAGTTTGTATCAAGATCATAATAAAAGACGCATTCTCATTAGCTATATACAAAGTAAAATACCATTAGTTAATGGAGAGAACTTTAAAAATGACTTCAATAATGCTATAAGAAACTATTATCGCAAGATAGACGCACAATATCTCCTATATGGCGTATTGGTGCGAGATACTACTGTAAATGAAAATGATGTAAAAAGTTCCTATGAAAGATTGAAGGAACAAATTCTTGATCCTATTGGACTAAAATTGCTTGCCATTTATTTGCCAATTACAAAAGAAAATTGGAGAAACATCATTAACGAAACTAAATGACAATAACCGAGAAATATAATCTGCTCCGCGATGCTTATCCTGAAATCATTCAGGACATAGGGCATACCGTGCAGAAAGGTAAGTTGTCACAACGATTCTCATCACTAAAACTTAATGATGAGGAAAATACGGAACTACAAAAAGCCAAAGAACTTTGCGATCTCAAGATTCTGGAAGAATGGAATAATCAGGAAAGTGAAAAATTCAAAACCTTGTGTTCCGTTTACTTTGATATTGCCTCGCTGCTACCTTGCTCCTTTAGAAACGATGAAGATATTTATGAATGTATTAAACTGATAGCATTGGGCTATCTGGGCGAGCACGCCCATTTTGTGAAAGATTATTTAAAACGGCATCATACCCATCTTCACGAAATTCAAAATTCAGAAAAATGGAATAGCAGATTACTTCGAAAAACATTCTTTGTGATTGTCGCTTTGGTCGTTAAGAAAACCTGGAAAGATATATCAGATGCTATAGGCTATATTAATGAACTAAGAAAGGAGCAAAATCAATTTGAAGAAGAATTCTTGGGTCAGGTTAAAGAAGAAGGACAACCCTACGGAGCAGCAGAAGTTGTATCGCTTTACCATTTTGCCAGAATGGTTGAAATAAGCGGTTATTATCTGCTGGAAGGCAAGGTAGATAAAGGTAATTACGATATTGAGAATAAAATAAAATACCATACAAAGAGTGCCATAGAATTTGCAAATGCTTCCGGAAACATGATGCTGGAACTATTGTATCAATATGCCGAGGCATTTTGCATTAAGCTAATTAAGAATTCAATCTGGTACACACTCACTGGTGTCAATCACTGGGTTAGTGAATTTAATCGGTTTGTCTCCAAAAGATCGGAACATCCGGTTTTCGAATTGTTATATCCGCAGAAAGAATCCATACTTAAAGGGGAGTTATTAAATCCAGCTCATCGCTCCATAGTGGTCAGTTTACCCACCTCCAGCGGTAAAACCCTGATTGCAGAATACAAAATTTTGCAAGCGTTAAATGAATTCAAAACCAGAGGCGGCTGGGTGGCTTATGTGGTGCCTACCAAAGCATTGGTAAACCAAACCTACATTAGATTACAACAGGACCTGGGAGGTATAGGATTAAAAATAGAGAAAGCCAGCGGTGTGGCAGAAATTGACGGTTTTGAGTCGTATTTAATTGAAGATAAGGGTAACCATACAGATTTTGACGTATTAAT
>JAOAAV010000092.1 GCA_026418715.1 Clostridia bacterium | reverse complement strand
GTGTAGTTCCGTTTGACACTGTGGAGGAATGCGAAAAGCAATGCAACTGCAAATGAAAAATATAATCACAAATTTTCTTTTGACAGCTTTTTCCGTATTAACACTGACGAGTTGTAAAAAACTTGATGTGCCAAAGGACACACCGACTTGTGTGAAACGTGAAATTACGAAAATACAGTCGGACAAAGTTAGAAATCCGCCAGCGAGTGATTGGTAATATGACTACAACGGGCAGACAGTTTATTATATTCCGCCATACTGTTGTGACATTCCAAGTCAACTTTTTAACAACGACTGCAACCAGTTTTGTAGCCCAAACGGTGGACTGACTGGTGCGAGTGACGGTAAATTCACCGACTTTTTCAGCAAACGAAAAAACGAAAATTTAATCTGGCAGGACAACAGAAAATAAAATTCAACTACACGAACAATAAGGAAAAAACAACGAACCGCTAACATCGTATTGGCGATAGGCGGGCTGAGCGGCTTCGTATCAACGGAAGTGCAAAAATCAACTTTCGTTCTTCGTATCATGTTCAGTGCTAAAAATCCCGCCCATCGCCAATACGCAAACCGTTGGTGGCAATTAAACTTAATCAACAAAGCAGGATTAATATTTAACTAAATACACAGATTTATGAATTTATCCATTAAAAACATTGCAGCTTTTCTATTAATTATTACCGGATCAATGGCACTCGGTAGTATGTATTCAGGGTATATAAACAACCCTGCAATTCCCGTAACATCAGATAACGTAATCCTTACATTAATGATGGGTCTATTTATTTTTTCAGGTTACTACTCGTATAATTACCTAACAAATGGAAAGGGAAAAATATTAATAGCTTTATTCTTGAACCTTTTCCTATTTTTATTAACGGCATTTGCCTTTACTCAAGGGTACAATATTCAAACGCAGAAATGGTTTTCTGTTCATGAAATATTAAATTTGATTTTAACATTTTGTACTGACAATACAATTAATTGTCATCAAGCTACAAAAAAAATAATAACTGCCACCAACACGGTATTGCCAAAAGCGGGGCTGAACGGCTTCGATTTAACATTTGTGCAAAGTTCAACTTTCGTTCTTCGATTGAATTTTTGTGCTAAAAATCCCCGCCTTCGGCAATACCCAAAACGTTGGCAGTAATTTTAGCGACACTGTACAAGCCGACAATTCCTATCGATTTTAGACCCCTTGATAAAATTTTGAAAAAAATATATGCGAAACTGAAAAGTTGCACATATATTTGCAACCGATTAGTTTCTTAAAAGACTGAACAGAATATGAAAAGAGATGTATTTCAAGCATTAGCTGACCCGACACGAAGAGCAATTATTGCTCTCCTTGCAACTCAGGCTTTAACACCCAATGCCCTTGCATAAAACTTTGATATATCCCGGCAAGCTGTATCAAAGCATTTACGAATTCTGACTGAATGCGAATTGGTAAAACAAGAACCAAAGGGCCGCGAAATCTATTATCAACTTGAAATCAAAAAAATGAAAGACATTGACCACTAT
>JAOAAV010000087.1 GCA_026418715.1 Clostridia bacterium | reverse complement strand
GCTGTGTCATGAAAAAACCATGTTGAGTCCTCAGCACATCGCAAGACTGAGCTGAGGCGGTTTGTCAATTACTATAACACGGTACGGTCTCACAAGGGTATTGAAGGCATGCCCCCGGAAGTAAAGCTGGTTGACTACTTTTTAGACGAAAAATCGTGAACAACGCTGGACTTTCTTACACCTAAAGCAACAAAACTTCTTGTTTCAAAAAAAGACTATTGTTATAATTAATTAAAACTTATACTGCTTTCCTAAAAGGATTTATCATATGCAATCCATTTATACTTTATTTTGTGAAAAGAGCTACGATTTGCTTTCTCTATTAACTCCTTGCAACGCTTGGAAGCATTTTCAACTTCTTCAAAAGAACCAATGGCTGAGTTGTGATGAGCTTTGTCATATGCGATGGCAGAAGCTCAAACAACTTCTTATTTTTGCGTATCATACTATTCCTTTCTATCGAACGCTGTGGCAAAGTGCAGGCATCCAACCTGAAAAATTTACTTCTGAAAGGGATATGCTTGACCTGCCGGTAGTAACGAAAAAAGAACTTATTGAAGCTCAAAAAAATGATGCATTTCTTTTGAGCAAAAAGCATGGCTTTGAGATGGCATACACTTCGGGGACAACTGGGGACCGTTTTCAGGTTCCATTTACGTTTGCGTGCTATCAAAAAAAATACGCAAACCATTTGCGTCAAGTATATGCCTGTGGATGGCGGCTTGGCATGAAATCAGCGGCCATTCACTATTCTGGACATAGCCAGTTTAAGGGAAAATATTCCGGAAGACATGAGGATAGGGAACCGTTTATGAGTTTCAGAGAGATGGCGCTCAAGCTTGCTCATCGCAGAAAAATACTTGAACCCTATAATGGTATTCAAACTGGAGATGACACCCAAGTTGCCTCATGGTATGAGGCGCTCATGACTTATAAGCCATACATGCTAGAAACCATGGATTACGTTTTGCTCATGCTTCGGGAATATATTGAACGCAACGGATTGCAGCCGCTTCACATCCCAAAAACTTATGTCCTCGGCACATATACTAAGGCACTTCGAGAACGACTAGAAAGTTTTTTCCACACAGAAATATTTAATCGTTTTTCACCTCATGAAATTGAAGGGGTTGCTTATGCATGCGAAGTTCATCGGGGCATGCATATGGCCATTGACTCATATCATGTTGAGTTTTTAGATGATAACGGACGGCCCGTTGAGCCAGAAAAAACAGGGTTTCTTGTTGTAACGGATCTTGATAATTATCTTATGCCCCTGATACGTTACAAACTCGGAGACCTTGGGCATTACTATGCAGAACCCTGTACCTGCGGAAGAGGTTTTCCTCTTATGGGGGATATTGACGGCAGAGCCCGCGATCTGTTTGCCTTAAAAAATCGGTCCGTAGTGGCCCCTGCAAAGATTGCGGCAATACTGCAAGATATTCCTTCGGTCCATCTTTTTCAGGTGGTGCAGGATACCTCCGGCAACATAACGGCTTTTGTCGTTCCCGTTAGAAAACCGTTACAAAAAGAAACGGTTGTAACAATAAAAAACGCATTGCATAAACTCCTCGGAGAAGATGAATCGATAACCGTTATAGAATCTGATACTATAACACTTGAGCCTAATGGTAAGTGCAGCTTTGTGAAACAGATAACTCCTTGATAAAGGTTATTCGGTTGTTCGCATGAGGTAGAGGAAACGATGCACATTTTGATGAGTAAACCTTCCGTCGGCAAAGCCGAGCTTTCCATGATTGCAGAGGTGTTCAAGAGTGGCTGGCTCGGGGAAGGGCATATCACTGAGCTGTTTGAAAAACAGTTAGAGAAGCTAACAGGCGCTCCTCATGTTATTGCAGTTAACACAGGTACCTCTGCACTTCATCTTGCTTTGTACAGCCTTGGGATTAGTAGTGGCGATGAAGTAATACTCCCATCAATGACATTTGTCAGTGATCCAATGGCAGTTATTATGTGCGGAGCAAGACCTGTTTTTTGTGATATTGATCCTGAAACCTTGAATATTGATCCGCGGAAGATAAAACCCTTGCTTACATCAAGGACAAGGGCAATTATGCCGACAGATTTTGCTGGTGTTCCTGTCGATATTCCTGCAATTCGAAGGGTGATTGGCAAACGTGATATAAAAATTATTCGCGACGCAAGCCATTCATTCGGTTCTTTGATACAGGGGAGGCACATCGGGGTATGGCTTGGAGAGGATGCAACATGCTTCAGTTTTGATCCAATAAAAAATTTGACCTGCGGCGAAGGAGGGGCAATACTGGTGCAAGATGAAAAACTTGCCGCAAATTTGCGCTGTCAAAAGATGCTCGGCATGAAACGTACAACGTGGCAGAGTCTTTCAAAAAAGACGGTTGAAGACAGACGTGTAGTCCAGCAGGGATTTCGCTACCATATGAGCAATATCAATGCCGCGATTGGCCTCGCACAGTTGCGGCAATTCAAACGATTTGCGGCGCGACGCCGAAAATTAGCAAAATTATATGATCAACTTTTATCAAAGAATTCGCAGGTTAAAATTTTTAAGCGAGATTATGATACCATAATTCCGTTTATGTATATTATACGTGTAAAACCTGAACATCGCGACGATTTGATCGCATATCTAGCACAAAACAGCATTCACGCGGGGCTGCGGTACTATCCTTGCCATTTGCAAAAGTTTTTTGGCCATCAAGGACGGCGACTGCCAGTGACCGAACAACTTGCCAGAGAAATGTTGAGCATACCATTATTCCCAGGACTTACCGAGAAGCAGGTACGCTTTGTTGTATCAAAGATACAGGCTTTTTTTGATTAAGCGGTGATTTTATGGCTGATAAACATCTTGTGCGCATTGCCGACTGGGGGGTTACGGAGCAAACGGTTATTTTTGCTGATGATTTTGTGCTCGATCGGCTTCCTTCAAACGGCGATATTTTAGATATCGGATGTGGTAGAGGTATGTTCGATGCAAAGGCTGCAAGATATGTGCGTTCAGTTAAAGGTATTGATATCGTGGAAGAAGAGATTAATATTGCTCGACAGCTTCATCGCCATATCCCAAACCTTACATTTTTTGTTGCAGATGCCGAAAACCTTACAGCAGTTGAAGGACAGTTTGATGCGATTTTTTCACGTTTCTGTTTTCATCACTTAAATATGGATAAGGTAGCATTAGGCATTAGAGAAAAACTAAAAACCGGCGGAAGGCTTATCACAATTGATTGCCTTGAAGATTATTGGAAACTTAGCGGTAGTTTTTTTATATTGCTTGACGCAACTAAGAGGCTTGGCGTTCTGAAAATGTTATCACTGCTCCCGCGGCTTCTATTTTTTTTTACTCCAAAACGTTTTCAGCATGTAAAAAGTGATATTGCACGCATCAAGGCAGAAGGTCGCTATCATTTTCTGGATTTTAAGGAATTTTATCTGAAATATTTTCCCGAAGCGGAAATTGGCATGATTGGTTGTGCCGGATATGTTGACTGGATAAAACAATAACAGAAAGCAAAAAGTCAAAAAGGCGATAAGAAAAAATGTATAAAGGAAAACGAATTGGTGGCATTATTATCGCGTACAATGCTGAACGCACCCTTGAAGATACTGTTGCCAGCATTCCACCAGGCATTATTGATTATCTTATTATTTGTGATGATGGGAGTACGGATCGAACTCGTGAGATAGGTCTTTTTTTGGGAATTGATACTTTTTCCCATGAAAAAAATAAAGGAGCAGGTGCTAATACTGCCCGAGGATTTGATATTATGCTTCGACGAGGCGATATAGATATTGTAGCGCTATTTCATGGCGATAACCAGTACGATCCTTCAAAACTTCCTGATGTAATTGATCCTATTGCTACGGGCAAGTGCGATATGGTGCTTGGACAGAGGGTGGAATGGCGCAAAGGTAAAATGCCGCTGTATAAGCAATTAGGCAACAGTTTTTTGACAGCAATACAAAATTTTGTTTTTAAGCAAAATCTTAAAGATTACGCAACCGGCTATAAGGCGTTTAGCATAGAGGTTTTACGGACAATCAACTATCGCCAAAATAAGAATGATTTTGAATTTGACCCGCAAATCAATGTGCAAGCGTTGATGCATGGATTTAGAATTATGAATGTTCAGGTGCCGACAAAATATTTTGCTGAAGCAAGTTCGGTAACATTTTCTAAATCTATTCTTTACGGAATTCAGACCCTTAAAGCAACATTGGCTTATTTTCTTTATAAAAAAGGAATTCGTCTGAAACGACTTGAGAATTTTTTCAAAAAAGTAAACAACACTTGAAAACGGTTTCCCCACAACTCGCCAATTTTCATTCACAACGCAATATTAAGATTTCGGGGCCTATGTCAGGCCGCAGCTTTCCTATAATAATCATCATTATTATTTTTATTGGTCTTGGAATTGCATATGCCTTGTATATTCCTCTCTGGACCCCACCTGATGAAGAATTGCACTTTGCTTATTGTCAGTACTTAGCGCGTCATGAATCTGTGCCACCGTTTCCAGGAACGATATCCACATCGAAAGTAAGTCTCGCTTTTCATCCCCCGTTATATTACTTATTTGGATCTTTGTTCTGCGGTGCTGACGATCCTAAGATACAAGAAGTTATTATCACCGATGACACTCCCGGGTTTAATCGGTTGCAACATCCCAAAGAAGAAAAACTGCTTGCGCGCAATGCATATCTGTTACGAATATTTACCCTGCTTGTTAGCACACTTACACCAATCTGTGTGTATGCAACGGCGATGTTGCTTTTTCCTAATTTTCCGGCAATCGGTGCTCTTGCAGCAGCTTTTACAGCCTTTAATCCACAATTTATTCATGTTGCAGCTTCAATCTCAAATGAATCCTTTGTCATTAGTTTTACCACAATTTTTTTTCTTTGCCTTGTTCGATATATTCTTCGCTTTACCTCGGTACGAGAAACAATTTGTGCAGGCATTGTGCTTGGAATATGCCTTCTGACAAAAACCTCCTCCATTTTTTTAATACCTGTAACTTTAATGGCAATCTTGGTCTATCGTTTCAAAAATATACGATATTTTCTAAAGGATTGCCTGGCTTTTTTCAGTTCACCTGTTTTAATCGCAGGATGGTGGTATAAGCAAAATTGGGACCAGCTCACCGCGATGAACACCGGACAAGTTTGGTTTTTACGAAACGCAAGCTTTAATACTGAGCAGGTATTGCGTGATGTGTTGATAACGCTAAAATCATTTTTCGGTTACTTTGGCAGCCTCGACGTTGCAATCCCTTTGTACTATTATATTTTTTATGTATTGTTGATCTGCCTCGGCATGACTGGAATATGCAAATTCGTTATTAAAAAAACATTTCATCGGTTACAAGCCAATGTGCTTACAATTCTTTCCATCGCTATATTGTGTGAAGGTGTTTTTTTTCTGCAGCTCAATAAACACTACCATGCTTTTTTAGGGAAGTATCTTTTCGTAGTTATCGGACCAATCGCTCTTTTTGTGGCAACTGGAATATGGCATATTTTTCCAGTGCTGGTTAAACATCATCTATCGCTTTTCTTATGTATGTGTCTTGCAATTATACCTGTTGATAGTCTGATGCGAATTTTGATCCCTTTTTATAAAACGCCTGCAATACAGCTGTGCATATCGCAACGAGAGTTTTCAACGATGCAACCATATATAAAACCTATATTTACCCTAACACAAACTTTTGTCTCACCGTGTTCTCACCTATGCGGGATTAGATTGGTTTTTGCATGTTTTGCTGAGAAAATAAACAGTCAAGAGTTTGCTGTTGAGTTGAAAGATGAATCTGAACAAAAAGTATTGTATATGAAGCGAATTCATCCAGAAGCAATAAAAAATACACATTATTACTATTTCGCCTTTCCGCCAGTTCATGAATCATTGGGAAGGCGCTACGCATTTTCGATAAAATTTTATGATCCTACGCTTGCGAGAACCATTTTCCCTTGGCGAACAGATTATGATGTCTACCCTTATGGTCATATGACCATAGATGGCATACTACAGCCGGGGGATTTATGCTTTGATCTATATTTTTTTACAGGGATAATCCCGCGTTTGCAATGGGAAGGGATCAATGAGTGCATTATCGATCAAGGTCCATATGTAACAGTGAGGGAGTTGCAGTTTTATGATGCATGCAGCGATATAACAAAAAGCAGGACAGAAATTCAAAAAAAAATAAAAAGAGTTTTTCAAAGTTATAGAGGAAAGGGGGTGTAATCAATTTTTCTATAAACAAAAAAATTGCATCTTTGCTTAAAAATTGTTGTTAGAAGTAGAGTACGTTAAAAAGCCTGGATAAATGAATTGACTTGGAAATGACTCGCTAGGTTCGCCGGTATAATGGCGTAGAAAAACTGGACAAGGGTTTAAGGTGGACTTGATCTTCCCCCTGAAAAGTAGAGACCAAGTTAAGCTACTTCAGAGAGCCGTTCAAAGTCAACGGGCGATTTGTAGGTGAGAGCAGAATGTCTTCGCTC
>JAOAAV010000079.1 GCA_026418715.1 Clostridia bacterium | reverse complement strand
ATTTTAATACGGATAAGCCATATATTGTTATGGAGGGTTTGGTTGAACAAAACCGGTCAAAGCCTTTACAGCATACGGATAGCGTTTTGAAGTATATTGTATATACCGGCAGCCTGACCAAAAAATACGGCATTATGGATTTGGTAAATGCTTTTTTAAAAATAGAAAGAGAAAATTATCGTTTGCTTATCTGTGGGAGCGGAGAGGCGGAGCAGGATATATTGAAAATTCGTGATAAGAGGATTATTTTTAGGGGTGCCGTTTCGCATGATGAGGCACTAAAGTGCCAGGCTCAGGCGACATTGCTTGTAAATCCGAGGAGGGGAGATGAGGAATTTACCAAATACTCGTTTCCGTCGAAGCTTATGGAATATATGGTGTCAGGGCGGCCCGTGCTGTGTTTTCGGCTTCCCGGTATTTTACAAGAATACGATGAGTATCTTTATTATTTTCAAAGCGGAGAAAGCCTGCAAATGGCGAAGAGGATGGAGGAGATTTGTGAAAAGCCTGAAAAGGAGCTTTCTGAAATTGGGGAAAAAGCAAGGGAGTTTGTAATTTCAAACAAAAATAAAACCATACAGGCTAAGAGAATGATGGATATGATTTTTAAAGAAATACGGAAGTGAGGAATATGGAGATTTTAATCGTAAGCCCTCCTTTATTTGCGGGCGGCATTTCAAGCAGTTTGCTTTCTTTGCTTCATTCTCTTGATTATGAAAAGTATAATGTTGATTTGATGCTTATGCGCAGTGAGGGAGAATTTATTGATATGCTGCCGAAGGACGTTCATTTGCTTGAACCTGCGCTTGATGAGAAAAACTATTACATTGCTAAAGCAAAGAAATTTTTCATATATTCGATTAAAGGATATCTTGTGCGCAGACTCCTTTACGGGGCGACGCGCGGAAGGCGATATAAAAACGGGGATTTTCAGCTTATGGCAGGACTTGCAAGGTGCAGCGCCGCACGCAAGATAAATAAAATCTATGATGTGGCAATAGGCTATATGGAAGGGTTTGAAAACGCATATGTGGCGATAAAAGTGAGGGCAAAGCGCAAAATCGGATATATTCATGTGGACTATGAAAAGGCAGGCTTGGACAAAAGTCTTGATACAAAAATTTTTTCAAGGCTTGATGATATTGTACTGGTATCTGAAAGCAACAAAGCCGTTTTTGATGCACTTTTTCCTGAATACAGGCATAAGACCCATGTTGTAGAAAATATTGTATGCAAAGAGCTGATAGAGAAGATGTCGGAGGAGGCGATATATGATTTTACTCCAGACACCAGATATTTCAATATCGTAACGGCGGCAAGACTTAAAA
Organism: Clostridia bacterium; assembly: GCA_026418715.1. Classification (GTDB taxonomy): domain Bacteria; phylum Bacillota; class Clostridia; order UBA1381; family UBA1381; genus SKW16. The sequence continues at coordinate 20,178 of JAOAAV010000079.1, read as the reverse complement.
TTTCGCACAAAGGCTTGGATCGTGGTATTGCAGCGCTAAAAAGGCTTAAAGAAGAAGGATATAAAATAAAATGGTATGTTTTCGGCGACGGGGATGACAGGGAAAAGCTTGAGGCGCTAATTTGGGAAAACGGTTTGTGCGAGGATTTTATATTGATGGGAGGGAGAAAAAATGTATATCCGTATATAAAACGTGGAGATGTATTTGTTCTTCCTTCGAGGTATGAGGGAAAGCCCATTGCGGTCAGCGAGGCACAAGTGCTTGGAGTTGTGCCGCTAGTAACGGAGTATTCGTCAGCGAGAGAGCAGATTTGCGACGGGATTGACGGGTTGGTGGTTGAAAATAGTGTTGATGGGATTTTTAACGGTATAAAACGCATGGTAGAAGAAGATAAATTGCTGCCGAGACTCAAGAGAAATCTTTTGAATAAAAAGCTTGATATCTCTTGCGGACTGCGGCAATTTTACGAGGTTGTAGGGGGGCAGTAGCATGCTGTATATCATCATCAAAAAAATAAGAGATAAATTTTACGGAATGGAAATGAAGTATTACAAGTCAAAGTTCAAAAGGTGCGGAGAAAATGTAATAATAGACCGAAACTGCACATTTTATGGAGCCGAGAATATTTGCATAGGAGATAATGTATATATTAATGCAAACGCTGTTTTCATGACTACAAGAAGTACAATTGAAATAGGAAATAATGTTATGTTCGGCGCAAACGTGTGCGTTGTGACAGGTGATCATAGAATTGATGTTGTAGGGCGGCGTATGATGGAGGTTACGGAAAAGCTCCCCGAAAACGACCGTCCTGTTAAAATATGTGACGATGTATGGATAGGCAGCAATGTGACGATTTTGAAGGGAGTGACAATAGGGCGCGGCAGTGTAATCGGTGCGGGAAGCGTTGTTACTAAATCCGTGGAGCCGTATTCTGTATGTGTAGGAAATCCTGCACGCATAATGAGAAAAAGATTTGATGAAAGAACCATCAGGGAGCACGAGTATTTGCTTAGCAGATGCTGATTAGGAAAAAGGGTGTGAAGTGGTGCGTGGCGGCAGGCTGATAGATAGAAATAATCTGAATATTGGAGTCTTTACATGGCGAAAATTCGCTTGGTGCGGCATTTTTCTGTGTGTTTGCTTTCTTGTGGCAAAACCCGAGCTGTATAAATTTGCAACTTGGGCCATGCTGCCGTTTGTTTGCATTTTGTTTTTTTATGATGATTTCTATGCCCTTTGCGGGATGTTTTTGTTTTTTGAAGAACAGCTTGTGGTGATAAGCGGCGTGTCTTTGTTTGCGCTTTATTCTTTCGCGGTGCTGGTTAAATTTTTTATATTTGATAAGCATGAAAAGAAAATCAGCGTACTCCATATCCCCGTTATTTTAGTGCTTCTGTTATATGCGGCATTTGTGATGCCTCATGCCGATATAAGGGCAGCTCTTTCAAAGTACACGCTGAAAGGGCAGATACCACCGGCAGAATGGATTATTATTCTGCGCCTTATCATTGGATATCTTTTGGATATTGCCTTCATATACTTTCTTGCCCTGCGGATAAGAGACGATGATTCGGTGCTTTTGAAGCTTTTTAAGGTAATTTTGGCATCTTCGATATTGTCGGGCATATATGGGTATACGGCGCAGAATATTTTTTATTATGCTGGAGCGGAGTCCGGAATAATAAGGTATATGGCAAGTTTCAACGATCCTAATTATGCGAGTTTTTTCTTTAATTTGTCTATATTTATCGCTCTTATTGCAAACAAATCAAAAAAATGGAAAATCCCTCTTTTACTTGTTTTTTATTATTTTTTAATCGCATCGGGAAGTTTGTCGGGAATTATTTTTAATATAGCGGGACTTTTTTTGTTTTCTGTGTTAAAATATAAAGAGAAAGCAATCGTCGCAGTTTTTTTGACTGCAGTGATTGCGGGAATAAGTACCATCGCAATAATGCAAGTGCCGGTTCTTAAAAATTTACAGATTATCAAAAGCTTGGAAACGCGGATACATCGTCAGTTTCAGGACGAAACCAACCTAAGCGATGCCACAAGCGGGCGGGAACAGCAATGGGAAAATTACTGGGGATATTACAAGAGTCAGGATATTCACAAAAAGCTTTTCGGTGGGAATATTGTAATGTCATATTCCATAGAACAAAAATTTATGGATGAATACAAAAATCCGCCTCATCAGGCATATTTGAACTTTTTATTGAATTTTGGAATTATAGGAACAGTTGTCGTCATATTATGCTATGGCGGAAAAGTTGCGCTTTTATTTGCTCAAAAAGACGGCAGAAATAGGGATACCGTATTGATTTTGATTATGCTGTCCTTTATGTGGGTATTTTATGGTTTTGGCTTTGATTATTTCGGAGATTGGCGGTTTATGGTATTTTACTTTTTGTAATATATTTTTGCGGGAGGGAGAAAGCAATATATGAAAATAGTGACGTATATATGGAAAAATAGGAGAATTGTATTTTCTGCGGCAGTCCTGTTTTCTGTATTGTTTTTTGCGTATTCTTGCTTTAAAACATATTACACCGAAACGATTATGATTTCCCTTATTTATCCGAATGCTGAGAAGGGGAAATATCCTGATGGGACGAGGTTTAATATATATGACCTGCTTTCAGACGAGGTTTTGCAAAATGCGGTAGATTCGTATAATGAAGATTTTGCCGACAGCCCCGTTGCTTTAAGCGATATTAAAAATAATATCTTTGCGCAGGAGAATATGGCGGGCGGAGCGCTTTCAAAGGTGACAGAGGCGAGGAATATGGGGCTTGATTCGGCATATTTCGCAAATGAATATACAATATCATGCGTGCCTGTGCACAAATGGAGTTTAAACGATTTAGGACATTATTTTGGAATTGTGCCGTATGTCAACAATGCTGCATTTTCAGAGAAATTGTATAGTAGCTATATAGATTTTTTCATGCAGGAGCATGCGGAGAAAAATATCGTGCCCGGACTTGCGGGAACCATTGATTATGAGAATTACGATTACGTTGAAATTGCTAATATATTTGAGCAGCGGATAAATATGTGCATAAATTATCTGGAGACGAAAAATGCAGAAAATGGATCTTTTCGCTCAAATCAGACTCAGATGTCGTTTAATGATCTGATTAATGCTTTCAGAAATCTTAAAAACGTACAGGTTAAAAATTTGACGGCATTTGTATCCTCCAGCAAGCTGGCGAAAAATCCTGAGGAATTTGTAAACAGGCTGAAGGTGCAAAATGAGCTCTATACTCTTCAATACAATAAATACAAGGGAGAGTCTGAAGTAGCCAAGAAGGCTATGTCCCAGTATGACCACACTTTCGAGGAAAACATTATCATAACTGGTATCGGTGATGACAATGAATTATATCAGGCAAGACCGAAAACGGCATATGATGCCATAGCAAAGCAAACCCTAGACAGCGGTGTTAAGGCTGAAAATCTTCTAAAAGATATAGAAGAGAACAACAAGCTTATTAAATTGTACGGGAGTGCAAAAATCAGTGCAGATGAAAGAAGCCGCCTTTGTTCGGTTGCGGATAAACTGATTGAAGAAATCAGCACACAGAACGAACAACTGGTAAAGCAGGCTGATACTACGGTTGAGGAATATTTAACTCAAAAATCAAGCGATTATGTGAGAAAAACCGTGATGCCCAAAAATTATTTAAGTATCTCCGCAATAATGAAGACGGGTGTCGTTTTTGTGTTTTCGGGTATGAGCGTACTTGTTTTCCTTTATTCTAAGGATATCCGCAGTAGAAGAGCGCCAAAAATCAGGAAAAAGAAAGTAAGGCTCAAATTTAATGACAATATGACCCAGATGGGCAAGCATTGATTGCATTAAATTGGTGACGTAAGGAGTTTAAAATGTCAATATCGCTCATAGAACTGATGAATTATATAAAAAAGCATATTGCAGCCGCCGTTGTCTGCATGATGATCGGTGCGTTCTTAGGGCAGGCATATTTTGGCTATGCTCAGCGTTACTATGCCTCCACAACCGTCAAATATATTTTTGAAAATGCGGATAAAGGAGTAAATCCTAAAGGCGAAAGCTTGGATGCGTATGAAATGGTATCTCCCACTGTTATTGAAAAGGTAATCAATTCTCTGAATCTGAATGTTGGTGTGGAGCAAATACGAAGTGCCATTGTCATCACTCCGTTTATTGACGAAACCACAAAGAAAAAGCAGGAGGCAATGATAAAGGAGGGAGAGGATTTCGAATTTTTCCCTACGGAGTATACGGTAACATTCACATACGACACAAAAAACGGAGCGGACTATGGAGTCAAGGTGCTTAATAAGCTTTTTGAGGCATATGACGAGTATGTTCGTGAAACATATACAAATGCTAAAAAAATTCCAGATGTTTTCACAGGTATTGATTACAGCAAGTATGATTATATAGAAATTTGTGATTTGTACGATGAGCAGATAGATAGTATTTTGGATATGCTTGACGGATATCAGTCGTCTAATTTCCGTTCTGCAAAGACAGGTCTTAGTTTTAATGATTTAAAATTGTATTTTTCCAATTTGAAGGAAACGGAATATGCTAAGCTGTATTCGACGGTAAGGGCGGGATGTTTGTCTAAAAATAAAGAAATTCTTCTTAAAAACTTTAATTACAAGGTGGAAAAGCTACAGCTTCAAAGCAGTAAAAAGACGCAGGAATCAAAGCTTTCCTATGGAATACTTGTAGATTTTTACAAAAAATACAAACAAGGAGTCTCAAGTGTCGATGCCGGCAAAAGCTCGGCGGACTCCGAAGGCAAGGTTATCTATCAGCAGAAATTTCCAAACATCACCTCGACATATGACGAAATAGTAACAAATTATGTAAAAAGCGGAAAAGAAGCATCTGATGCTGAGAAAGATATTGAGTATTACAAAAAGCTCATAGAGGATTTTTCAAACGACAAAATATCCGCCGAGCAAAAGCAGGAGTATCTAAAACAGGCGGAGAGCCTTATAAAAAAGCTTGACCAGCAGGTGAGAGGCTATATAGCTCTTGCAAACGAAACATTAAATGATTACAATGTGTATAAGGGAACCGAGTATATTTCCTATCTTTCATCCGTTTCGGCCGAAGCCAAGCTGTCAAGACGCATGATAGTTGCATTTGGAGCTATGGCGGGATTGTCATTTGGGTTAATGCTTGCTGTTGGCATTGAGGTTGTCAGACGGCTTAGAGAGGAAGCGGAGCTTAGCAATAAAAGAAAGAAAATTCAGCTTTTGGAAAAGGGCATTATGCCGAAGGATATTGAAAATATGCCGCCTCTTGACAGAGCTTTGTTTGAGGCAATTGCAGATGAGTTTAAGGAATTTTATCTTTTATATCAGCCCATTTCCGATAATGCGGGAAAATGGATAGGCATGGAGGCTCTTGTCAGATGGAGGAGCAGGGATTTTGGCATGATTCTGCCAAAGGATTTTATACAGATTGCTGAAAAATATGATATAATGGAGATTTTGGGAAAGTGGATTTTGCATCAGGCTTGCAGAACGTGTAAGGAATGGAATCAGAAGTTTTCGGAAGATTTTTTTGTGAGCGTGAATTTTACGCTTAATCAAATCGGCAGCAAAATTTTCATGGATGAGATTTTAAGTACCTTGAATGAAACAAAACTAAATCCCAAAAATCTTATCTTGGAAATATCAAACGGACATGAAGTGGAAAATGAGGACGTAATTCTTCAAAAATTGTCGGCAATTAAAACATTCGGCGCAGGTATTGCTTTGGATAATTTTGAAAACGACCTGTCTTCTCTGGACGTTTTATACAAGCTCCCTATCGAAATGGTGAAGATTGATATGTCTTATCTTAAACAGGAGGAAAAAGATGATGAAAAAGAGGAGTTTGTAAAAAGCATTGTTAAGATTGCCGATACTGTGGGATTTAGAGTTTGTGCGGAGAATGTGGAAAACGAGGAAATGGTGTCGGCACTATGGGAGAGAGGAGTTTTGTGCATGCAGGGTTACTATATTTCCCAGCCGTTAAGCTGTGAGCAGGTTGAAAAGCATTACTCCGAAAATAAGTATTAAAGAAACGGACTTTACTATGAGAAAAAATTTGTTGATTGCAATATGTATTATTTTAGTTTTAATTTTGTGGAATGTGTACAATGACAATAATATAGCTGTTAACAGATATGCTCTGTATTCTTCAAAACTTTCAAATTCATTTGAAAATTACAAAATTGCATTTGTGGCGGATTATCACAATGCATCCTATTATGAGCAGGCGGCAGAAAAGATTAAAAGAGAAAATCCCGATGTAATCCTTTTTGGAGGAGATATGGTGACCCTTGATGAGGAAGACTACGGCAATACCATTTCTTTTATAAAAGAGATTGATGGTTTTGCACCCATTTATATGGTAACGGGAAATCATGAATCCTTTAATAAGGATTTGTCAAAAATAAGAGAAGATTTTAAGGAACTTGGGGTTTATTTTTTGGATAATCAAAATGTTAAGCTGTATAAGAATGGAGATTATATCAATTTGTACGGCATGAGTGATCCGACTTTGCAGGACGATGAAATTTTGACATCGAAAAAGTTTGACAAATATATGAAAATGGCATATGATGGAATGGATAATGGTGTTTACAATATACTGCTCGTGCATAGGGCAAATTTGTTTGAGAAACTTTATTCTTTGGGGTATGATGCAGTTTTGGCGGGACATTTGCACGGCGGACTGGTAAGGCTGCCGTTTGTGGGGGGGATTGTTTCCACGCAGAGGGATATAAGCTTTCCTAAATTCACAAAGGGTATGTATTTTATGGGAAAATCCAAGTTGATTGTAAGTGCCGGCATGGATAAGATGAAAACAAGACCTAGAGTGTTCAACGGTCCGGAACTTGTAATAATTAGCCTGCATAAGGGATGATTTGACAGGGGGTAAGATGGTGAAACATACCGTTAGCATTATTGTCCCTGTATATGGGGTGGAGAAATATTTGCCTGCCTGCATAGACAGTATTTTGGGACAAACATACATGGATTACGAGCTTATTTTGGTAGATGACGGTTCGCCAGATGATTGCGGGAGAATCTGTGATGAATATGCAGGTAAAGACGAGAGAATCAAGGTTATTCATAAGCAAAACGGCGGATTGGCGGATGCTAGAAATGCCGGAATTAGGGCTGCCGAGGGAGAATTCATTGTTTTTTGCGACAGCGATGATACAATGGTGGATAAGGGATTGGAAAAGGTTATGGATTATGTTTTGGATTGTCTGCCGGATATTGTGTTGTGTTCATGTGCTTTTAATTATGAGGACGGCACAGTATATGAAAGGGTAAATGTGCATGAACATATTTTAAGCGGCGGGGATTTTGTTGAAATCGTTTCTGATTTTGTAAATCAGTCCATTGTTCCATGGCCTGCATGGCGAAATGTTTTTAAACGCAGTTTCTTAGTGGACAACGGACTGTGGTTTGATACTGCATACACATCTGCTGAGGACTGTGATTTTTATTTTAAAGCCTGCTCTTTTGCCAAAAGCTTTGGCGCAGTTGATGTGGTACTGATAAATTATACTGCAAAGCGGCAGGGCTCTATTTTAAATACATTAAACTGCCGAAACATTGAGAGCATAAGTGCAGTGTATAAAAAGTGGCAGACGATACTAAAAAATAAGTACGGGACGAAGAGAGCCGCTTCGATTCTAAGATGTTTTTCACAGCATTACTACTATTTAGTTTTTCAGGCGATGAACCAAAAAGACAACGATAAACTGCTGGAGATATGCGAAAGGTATAAAAGTATTTTAATATATATATCAGGTTTTAAAAAGAAACTTGTAGTTATTATGTATTTTTTGATAGGGGTAAGCACAAGTTTTAAAATACTGAAGAAGGGGCTTTACAAATGAAGATTTTAGTACGCTCGTATGCCATGCTCAATGTTGGGGATGATTTGTTTTTGTGTTCCTTGTTTGAGAGATACCCTCATGTTGATTTTGAATTTAGTATGATTCCCGAACTTGTAAGCTATTATGAAAAATTTGAGGAATCATATAAAAATGCGAAAATCAATAACAAAAAAAGCCTTGTTCGCAGACTGAAAAATAAGTTCAATATCATAAGTGCAGACAAGAAAATACTCAAACAGTACGATGCGGTTGTATATATTGCCGGGTCTATTTTTATGGAAAATTGTTCAAACTATGATTTTCAAACGCTGCTGGAAAAAGAGGTAAACTACCTTAATTCAAAAAAAATCCCGTCATTTTTTTTAAGCTGTAATTTTGGGCCGTACTATACGCAGAAATTTATTAAAAGAAACGATAAAATGTTTAGAAAATGCACAGATGTGTGCTTCAGAGAAAAATATTCTTATGACATTTTTAAGCATTTGAAAAATGTGAGGGTAGCGCCGGATGCCGTGTTTTCTCTTCATTTGCCTGAAGTTGAAGTGAAGCCTAAAACATTGGGCATATCGGTGATAAACCTTGACATTAGACCAAAGCTTAAACAGTTCAAGCTGGAGTATCAAAGGCTTATTATAAGGATTGCGAAAGAATACATACAAAAAGGATACGATATATACTTTTTTTCTTTTTGCCAATATGAGCAGGATGGTATAGCGATTGTTGAAATAGCCAAACTTCTCAAAGATGAAGGAATCCGAGAAAATTTGCATACCTTTATGTATGACGGCGAGATATGGAGTTTTGTAAGGCAATACTTATCTATGGAAAAAACGGTTTGCAGCAGATTTCACAGCATGATTCTTTCGATTGTGTCAAAGAAGGAATTTTTGCCAATCGTTTCATCGAGCAAGATGTCAAATGTCATCAATGATTTAAATTTGTGCGAACATTATTTGAATGTTGACGAGGCTGACGGCGATATCGGCATGAATCCGCCTATTGATGCTGCGAAAATTTCCGAGCAAGCGCAGGAGGTATTTTTCGAGCTTGACAAATTGCTTATGTCAGATTATATGTAAATCGAAAGCCATGCTTATATATTCTTCACCTGACACAACGATATGGTCAAGCAGCTTTATGTTGATATAGCTTAAAGCATGCTGAATTGTTTTTGTGATTTCTTTGTCGGACTGAGACGGCATGGGGCTTCCGCCAGGGTGGTTGTGCGCTAATATAACGCTTGAGGCATTTGTACGAAGCACTGTGTTTATAATATTTCTTAAATTAATTTCTACAGAGTCTATAGAGCCGTGGCATATAATATCTGTATTTATTACTCTGTTTGACGAATCCAGACTGATAAGATAAAACACCTCGTAAATTCTCCCGTAAAACAGTGCTTTTACATATTCTCCGACGTTCTCAGATGTGAGGATTGCGTTTACAATATTATTTTTCGATTTGGCATACTCACGAAAGAAGGCAGGTATCATATTAATGAAGGTCGCAGCGCTTCTGCCGATGCCCTCAACTTGCATCAGTTTGTCTACTTCCGCATCAAATACGTTTGCCAGCGAGCCAAAGGCTTTAAGCAACGCATGTGCGATGGGGTTTGTGTTTTTTCTGGGGATAATATAAAAAAGCAGCAGTTCGAGAATTTCGTGCTCATTTAAAGTGTCCCTTTCTTTTTCGGACAGTAAGCGTTCCCGAAGCCTGTTTCTGTGTCCCTCATGCATAATAAGTAAACCATCCTTTCCCGATAATACGCCATTTTTTGCAGCTTAGCTTGTATTTATTATACATAGTTTTCGAGTTTTACGCAATCTGCAAATTTGACATTTGGGCAGGTTGAAAAAAATATTGGTATATGATATACTGTTGCAGGAAAACTATAGAAGGAACCTCCGAATAATTCAAAAATAGAAAAATGAGTTTGGATTTGTAAGCGAAATATCAGCTTGAAGGTTGAGCATAAAAAGGTATCGGGCGGTCAAGCTGATTATGGCGAGTGTGAAATTGAATGCAGACTCATTTTTAACGTCATTAAATCAGAGGTTTTATGATATAAACAATGCATGGAAGGGTCGTATTTTATGGAAATAATCGAAAAGGCAAAGAAAATAGCAGAATTGTTGGATAACAAAAAAGCAAAGGATGTAGAGATTCTTGATATAAAAGAGCTTACGACTTTGGCGGATTATTTTGTTATATGCTCATGCGGTTCAGCCGTTCAGATGCGTGCCTGCGGGGATGAGATTGAGGAAAAGCTGGGTGAGCTTGGCTTTTTGCCCGCCCATGTGGAAGGCTACAATTCCGGTACATGGATACTCATGGACTATGGCGATGTGGTGGTTCATATTTTCCTCGAAGAAACACGCAGGTTTTATGATATAGAGCGTTTGTGGACGGATGCAAATAAAATTTTAAGAAAACAAAGTGATAATGTAAACAAAAATTTATAAACTATGGAGGGTCATAATGAAAAGCTATGATTTTGCCCGTATAGAGAAAAAGTGGCAGGAGATATGGGAGAAAGAGGGCTGTTTTCATGCACAGACAAACAGCAAAAAGCCAAAATATTATACATTGATTGAGTTTCCGTATCCGTCGGGAATGGGACTTCATGTGGGGCATCCGAGAGGATACACGGCACTTGATATTATATCAAGAAAACGCAGAATGGAAGGATATAATGTGCTCTATCCGATAGGATGGGATGCGTTCGGCCTGCCTACGGAAAATTTCGCCATTAAAAATAAAATTCACCCCAAAATAGTGACAAAAAACAACATTGCAAATTTTACGCGCCAGCTTAAAAGTTTAGGCTTTTCTTTCGATTGGTCGAGGGAGGTCAATACAACGGATCCCAACTATTATAAGTGGACGCAGTGGATTTTTTTAAAGCTGTTTGAAAAGGGTCTGGCATATAAGCAGGAGATGCCTATTAATTGGTGTACAGGGTGCAAGGTAGGCCTTTCAAATGAGGAGGTTGTAAATGGCGTATGTGAGCGCTGCGGCAGCGAGGTTGTTCAAAAGAGAAAAAGCCAATGGATGCTTAAAATAACCGAATATGCACAGCGTTTGATTGACGATTTGGATGATGTTGCGTACATTGAAAAGGTTAAAGTGCAGCAGAAAAACTGGATTGGACGTTCAGAAGGGGCGGAGGTTCGCTTTAAACTTAATTCTGAAGATGAAATAGTTGTTTACACCACCAGAGCGGATACGTTGTTTGGTGCGACTTATGTTGTTATGTCGCCTGAGCACGAGCTGGTGCAAAAATTGAAAAATAAAATCGAAAATTGGGACAAGGTTTCCGAATATATTATGCAGGCAAGCAAAAAAACGGAGTTTGAGAGAACAGAGCTTGCAAAGGAGAAAACAGGCGTACAGCTTGAAGGCATATATGCGACAAATCCTGCAAACGGGGACAAATTGCCGGTATGGATTTCTGATTATGTGCTGGTTACTTACGGAACGGGCGCAATTATGGCGGTTCCGGCACATGATAGCAGGGACTGGGAGTTTGCAAAAAAATTCAACCTGCCAATTATTGAAGTAGTTTCGGGCGGAGAAGATGTACAACAGGAGCCGTATACCGATGTCAGCGAAGGCATTATGGTCAACTCCGGCTTTTTGAATGGCCTTAGCGTGAAAGAGGCGATCCCTTCCATGATTGATTGGCTGGAGAAGAACGGGCTTGGAAAAAGAAAGGTAAATTATAAGCTGCGGGATTGGGTATTTTCACGTCAAAGGTATTGGGGGGAGCCTATTCCGCTTGTATATTGCGAGCACTGCGGATGGGTGGCTGTTCCTGAAAGTGAGTTGCCTCTTAAATTACCGGAAATAGAAAGCTTTGAGCCGGGAGAAAACGGCGAGTCGCCTCTTGCAAAGGCGTATGATTGGATAGAAACAACTTGCCCAAAATGCGGCGGCAAGGCGCAGCGTGAAACGGATACCATGCCTCAGTGGGCGGGTTCGTCTTGGTATTTTTTGCGTTATATGGATCCTCACAATAATGAAGCACTGGCATCAAAGGAAGCGCTTGAGTATTGGTCACCTGTGGACTGGTATAACGGCGGCATGGAGCATACTACGCTGCATTTGCTGTATTCACGTTTTTGGCATAAATTCCTTTATGATATTGGCGTGGTGCCAACAAAAGAACCATATATGAAAAGAACCTCGCACGGAATGATACTGGGAGAGAACAACGAGAAAATGTCTAAATCAAGGGGAAATGTAATTAACCCTGACGATGTAGTAAATGAGTTTGGTGCGGATGCATTCAGAACCTACGAAATGTTTATCGGCGCATTTGATCAGACGACGCCATGGTCGCAGCAGGGACTAAAGGGCTGCTTTAAATTTCTTGAAAGAGTGTGGAACCTTCAAAGCATTATTACGGACGAAGAAAATTATTCTCATGAATTAGAAAGCAATCTGCATAAGACTATAAAAAAAGTCAGTGAAGATTATGAGAGGATGAAATTCAATACGGGAATTGCCGCATTGATGAGCTTGGTGAATGATTTTTACCGTTTAGGGCGTGTTACAAAGGGTGAATTCAGAACATTGATTACGCTGCTTAATCCCGTTGCGCCGCATATGACAGAGGAGCTTTGGGAAAAGTACGGAACTGGAGGGCTTTTGGCGCATACGCCGTGGCCTAATTATGATGAGGAAAAGACGATTGATGACGAGGTTGAAATTGTTATTCAGATAAACGGAAAGATTCGTGACAAGATGTTGATAAAGGCGGGTCTTGATAAGGACGGCACAGAAAAAGCTGCGCTCGAATCTGAAAAGATTAAGGATTTAATCGCAGGAAAGACTGTAGTTAAGGTAATTGCAGTGCCGGACAAACTGGTAAACATTGTAATAAAATAAATAAAGGAACGCTTTAAAATATTGATTTGCACGGTGTATTTTTTGCATAGGTTGAGGAAAGCTATTGTTTTTTATGTCAGTTTGCAATTAATGTTGGAACAAGATGAAAGGTTTGGGATGTTTTTATGAATGAACAACTGTTTAAGGCGGCATTTGATTTTGGCTGTGCGCCTTGTGCGGAAGGGTACACAAAGGTAACGGAGGATACATGGTATAGCAGGGAAACGGGTTATGGCTTTGTAAAGGACAATATGATTCAAATTTCGTCCGCAGACAGAGGGGGAGAGCCTTTAAAGCGTGATTTTTGCTGCGGAAACAGAGATGATGTCCCTGTTCGATTCGATATCGACGTGCCCCATAATGGTACATACCATGTTAAAGTATTAATAGGCGACTATAATGAGGATGCTGTTGTTACAATTCAAACCGAATGGCGCAGATTCATGGTTTCAAACAGGAAAATAAGGGCGGGCGAATTTTTGGAGGCGGAATTTACGGTAAATGTATGCGATGTACATAGAAAGGATGAACCGAGATTTATCGATCGTACATTAAATATTGCCGTATTGGGTGATAAGCCGTGTCTGAATGCGATTGTGGTTGAAGAGGCTGTGGATGTTCCAACTATATATATTGCGGGAGATTCTACGGTAACAGATCAAAGCGCAAATTACCCATACCGTCCCCAGAGTACATATTGCGGCTGGGGACAGATGATAGGCCAGTATCTGAAAAAAGGAGTTGCGGTATCGAACCATGCCCAGTCCGGACTTACCACAGAAACCTTTATGGGGGTGCATTGGGAAGTAGTCAAGGAGCGTATAAAGAAGGGCGATTTCCTGTTTATGCAGTTTGGACACAATGACCAGAAGGTTGAAAAACTCAGAGCTTTTACCGGATATTATGAAAACCTAAAATATTACATTGACTATGCACGAAAAGCGGGGGTACAGCCTGTACTCTGCACACCTATCAATCGCATCATTTTTGAGGAGGACGGTTCACTTCGTGATCTGCTGGGGGAGTATGGCCTTGCGGTTAAAACTTTGGCGAAAGAGGAGAATGTGCCGTGTATAGACCTTCTTGCAAAAACTACTGAATTTTTTACGGCACAGGGCGATGTGGATGCGTGGAATTATTTTTGGGGCGATGGTGTAAACCGTGATTACACTCATACCAACGACTTTGGCGGAGATATTATCGCGCGGTTCGTTGCACAGGGAATTGTCGAAAATAATATCCTGCCGATTGCAGATTATGTGAAAAAAGATTGCATTGATGTGGTTTTCCCGAAAGAGAAGGCTAAAAAAGCAAAACAGTCGAATAAGGCAAAGGATTTAAATCCTATAGATAATGTAGGGCTTGTTAATATTCCAAAGCTTAAGGACATAAAAGGACGAAGTGATGAGGATATAATAAAAGAGCTGGCTGCAAGAGGGATTGTTGACGCTTTTGAAGACGGAATGTTTTTGCCGGACGAACCCTTGAACGTGGGTTCTGCAATTTTTTGGGCGGCTAGAGCTGCGGGAATCAAGGATGAGGATGTGTTAAATGCAGCTGCTTCAAAAAGACTCATACCGTTTGTTCCCGATGAAAAGGATGTTCCTATTTTGCGCGAAGAACTTGCGACACTCATAGTTTCTTCGTATAACTACCGTGCACCAGACAGAGCAATTGTGGGAAATATAGATCAGTATGCGGATAAGTACGAAATTTCTCCAGAAAGACTCGATGATGTTAGAGCGGCAAACGAATTAGGAGTCATGAAGGGCGTATCCGATACTGAGTATGCTCCGAAAAAAGAGCTTTCAAGAGCAGAGGCGGCGGAAATATTCCATAGGCTGATACACACAAAATAAAAAGGGAGTGCCTTGTTTATGAACGTATATGATGCGATTATGGAGAGAAGAACAATTCGAAAATTTACACAAGAAAAAATAGAAACTGATAAACTTATAAAACTTGTGGATTGTGCAAGAATGGCAGCGTATGGAGCGAATTTGCAACCCTTAAAGTTTATGATTATACAGAGCAAGGAAATTCTTGATGAATTGTTTGATTTTATTAAGTGGGCGGGGTATCTTGAAAACGGTGCCCCCATGGAGGAGGAACGACCGACGGCATATATTGCCGTTTTGGGTGACTGCACCTTAAAAGCGTCGGGGAATTATGAAGTGGAGGCAGGTGCTGCTGTCACCACAATGATGCTTGCGGCGCAGGAGGAAGGTTTAGCCACCTGTTGGCTTGGCGCCATCAACCGCGAAAAAATAAAGCAGACGCTCAAACTCGAGGAAAACCTAAGCGTGGTTTACTTGCTTGCATTGGGCTATCCTGCACAAAAAAGTGTGGCCGATAAAATGACGGACAGTGTAAAATACTATTTAGACAAAAACAATGTTTTGCACGTCCCAAAACGAAGTTTGGACGAGGTTTTAGTAAAATGCTTGTAAAATATTCACAGCTTGTTCATAGAAAGAACACAAAGCCGTAATGTGGGGATGATAGTATTTCTGCTATAGTCAGGAAATGACTGCAGCAGAAAGGATGTATTATAATGAACAGTAAGAAAATCAAAATCATGTCAACGGTTGTTGCAATTTTGATATGTACATATGGTTTGGCTGCATGTAAATCAAGCCAAGGTACGAATTCAGGAACTACTAAGGAAGCTTCGCAGCAAACGGCTAGCAGTGCTGCCCCTGTAGGTGATAAGGGTCAGCGCCCTGATAATGGCACACCACCTAGCGGCGCTCCCGCAGATGAAAGGGGTCAACGCCCAGACAACGGTACACCACCTAGCGGTGCTCCGGCAGGCGATAAGGGTCAGCGTCCTGATAACGGTACGCCGCCTAGCGGAGTTCCTGCTGGTAGTCAGACTTCAAGTACGGGTAACAGTCAATAGATAAGAAGCCTAATCGCTTGTCTTCTTGACAAACGATCAGGCTTTTAATATATTTAGGCTTACCCGAAATTTTACTGCCCTAATCCATGAGCTTTTAAAATATTATCATACTTTCCGCTGTTTAATACATTTCTTAGCCCTTTATCCAGCTTTTGCATAAGCTCTGAATCAGCATCTTTCTTCAATGCCATCGCATAGGAGCGTACATCCTGTTTTGAGGTCAAAATTTGAAAAGGCATATTTTGACTTATTGCATATTTTACAAGCACATCATCTTCAAAGCCTGCTGTGGCATCTCCATTTGCTATGCTGTCGAAAACTTCTTGCGAAGTGTGCATATAAACGATATCAAAATTATATTTTGACGCTAATTCGTTCACGTATTTTTGTGCATCAGAATTTTGCTTAACGGCTACTATATATTTTTTTTGCTCTTGACTGCTCAAGTCCTGAATATTTTTTATTTTTGTATTATCTTTTCTTGTGAACATGACGATACCCGACTGCAAATAAGGTGAAGTAAAATCAAAATTTTTCTGTAAATCCTCCGTAATCTTTATGCCGGAAACCGCAATATCCGCAGTACCATCATCTATTGCCCGAAATGCTTCATCTGACGGCATTGTTTGAAATTCAAAATTTATCTTTTGATCCTCGGCAATTGCCTGCAGCAATTCACAGTCTATTCCCTCCAATGCACCCTCATCATTTATAAAAGAAAACGGTTCTTGAGGAGAAGCGGCCACAACATAGGTTTTCGATACGACCTGCTCTTGATGAAGGTTCAAAGTGCATGATGAACTTGTTGACGATAAAAATATGATAGATAAAAATAATGCCAATTTCTTCACTGTCTGTCTCCTTTTTAGTAGTGTGATAAGATATCATATCCACAACCCACCATTATAGAATTTTACTACAAATATTTCAGTTGTCAAGAAAAAAAAGCGGTTTTCTGCATATTCGACAAACATTATAAAAAATAAATCCTTGAAAATCAGTACACATTATGATATAATTCAGAATGCTGAAAATTGCATAGACAGTTCGAAATCCATCCTGTCGTTAAACAAAACTAGGGAACGATATAGTGTTTTACTGTATCATTTTTTGATGGGCGCTTTTTAAAGGCCCGTTTTTTTGTGGCATAATTTTGTAAGAAAGGAGATGATTTTTATGGAAATTTCAAATCTGACAAAAGTAAAGAAATTAACCATATCGGCTGCAGTAATGGCGCTTTATATATCCACGGTATATGCAACGTCGAGTTTTTCTTTCGGTGCGTATCAGATAAGGATTGCCACAGCTATATATGCGCTGTCTTATTTTTTCCCTTTCCTGGTTTTGCCGCTCGGGTTGGCGAACGCTCTTTCAAATGCATTTTTCGGCAGTCTTGGGATCTTAGATATCGTAGGAGGCGGTGTCGTTGGGCTTTTAACGTCATATTTTATTGTTAGAATCAGGAAGTGTAATTTGAGCAGTTGGCTTGTAATACTTCCAATTCTTTTGGTACCGACTTTTTGCGTGTCTTTGTGGTTGTCAGTTTTACTTCATATACCATATCACGTACTTATTTTAAGCGTGGGAATCGGTCAAGCGTTTCCTTCCGTTGTCGGAGCGTTATTGATTAAGGCTTTAAGACATTGTTTAAAGGAGCTGCAATTATGAAAAAAACGAATGAAGACATATCGGTTTTGGGAAATCACGACATAGAGTATCCGACCGTATATTCGCCCGACATATTGGAAACATTTAAAAATAAGCATCCCTATAACGATTATTTTGTAAAATTCAATTGTCCGGAATTTACAAGTCTGTGCCCAATAACAGGCCAGCCGGATTTTGCAACTATTTATATTTCGTATGTGCCTGCGGAAAAAATGGTGGAAAGCAAGTCCTTGAAACTATATCTTTTCAGCTTCAGAAACCATGGCGAATTTCATGAAAATTGTGTAAATACCATCATGAAGGATTTAATTAAGAAAATGGAGCCGAAATATATAGAGGTATGGGGGAAATTTACTCCAAGGGGAGGAATATCCATAGACCCTTATTGCAATTACGGCAAACCCAATACAAAATGGGAACAGGTTGCTTTTAACCGTCTTGCAAACCACGATTTATATCCCGAAAAGATAGATAATAGGTAACCTGCAGGAAAAAATATTTTCCGTATTTATAAACTACCTAAAAACTTTGTATAAAATTCATCATTTAACAAATAATATTACCATAATTCACAGGATGTATTGTAAACAAAGGGTGAAATTTTATTAAAAATGGAGGTAGTTTATCAATGAAGGCAACAGGAATAGTCAGACGTATAGATGATTTGGGCAGGGTGGTAATACCGAAGGAAATAAGACGCACCATGCGTATCCGCGAAGGCGACCCCCTTGAAATCTACACCGAAAAAGATGGGGAGGTTATTTTTAAAAAATACTCTCCGATTGGCGAGCTCGGGGATTTTGCGACAGAATACGCCGAAACTCTGGCAAAAACAAGCGGATACGGAGCTTGCATTACGGATCGAGACGTTATAATTGCAGTATCGGGCGTACCCAAGAAGGAGCTTATTGAAAAAAGAATAAGTCCTGAACTGGAGAGTGTGATTGTGGAAAAAAACACATATGTAAACGAAGGTTCGAACGCAAAAAAAATAACGGTTGCGGAGGGTGTTGACAAATACAGCGCAGGTGTTGTGGCACCAATTATTTCCGAAGGAGACACCATAGGCTCTGTTATATTTTTCTCGCAAAACGACGCTCCTATGGGAGAGGTGGAAAACAAGCTTGCACAATCGGCGGCAAATTTTTTGGGAAGACATATGGAAAGCTGAAAGAAAAAAAGTCACGCTGATATATGCGTGACTTTTTTGTAATCATTTTATTACTCTTACACTAAGAACGCCGTCCATAGCCGAAATTTTGTCGATAATTTCATTTGTTATGACATCATCGGCATTTATAAGTGAATACGCATTTTCCTTTTTGCTTGAATTAATCATATCGCTGATGTTGATTCCGGCGGATGAGAATACGTTTGTAAAACGTGTAATCATGTTTGGCACATTCTTATGCGCAATTGCGACTCGGCCTGCTGTTCCGAGCGGGAGTGAACAGTTGGGGAAATTGACTGAATTGGTAATATTTCCATTTTCAAGAAAATCCGCAAGCTCTTGCGCCGCCATAACAGCGCAATTATCCTCAGACTCAATTGTAGAAGCACCTAAATGAGGAACGGCGATAATTCCGGGATAGTTAATCGTATCGCTGTTTGGAAAATCTACAACATAGCAGGAAACCTTGCCATCGGAAATGGCTTTTTTAATATCCGAATTATTCACAAGTTCCCCGCGTGAGAAGTTTAATATTCTCACGCCCGTTTTCATTGCCGCAAAAGCATCCGAATTAATGAAACCATTTGTTTCAGTAGTGAGAGGCACGTGAACTGTAATATAATCGGATGCCTCATAAATTTCTTTTATATCGATGGCCCTTTGGATATGGCTTGACAATCTCCAAGCCGCATCCACGGAAAGGTACGGGTCATATCCTATAACTTTCATTCCAAGTTGCTGTGCAGCGTTTGCGACCAACACTCCGATTGCTCCAAGCCCGACTACACCAAGAGTTTTGCCCTGAATTTCCTGACCTGCAAAAGCAGACTTGCCTTTTTCAACCTGCTTTGCAATATCATCGCCTTCAAGCGTATTTGCCCATATAATGCCGTCCGTGATTTTTCTGGAGGATAGAAATAAGGCGGCTAAAACCAATTCTTTCACAGCGTTTGCATTTGCACCTGGGGTATTAAACACTACAATTCCTTTTTCGCTGCATTTGTCCACGGGAATGTTGTTAGTACCAGCACCCGCTCTTGCAACAGCCTTCAACGATTTGGGAAGCTGCATATCGTGCATTGAAAAGCTTCTCAAAATAATACCATCGGCGTCGCTCGAAATGTCATCCGTTATTGCATATTTTGTGCTTGACAGATGCTTTAATCCACACTGTGCAATCTTATTTAAAGTTAAAATTTGAAACATTATCCTTCGTCCTTCCAAGCATACGTAAATCTTTTATTTGTTTTCCTTCTCAAAGTTTTTCATAAACTCGACCAATGCGGCAACGCCTTCTGTCGGCATTGCATTGTAAATGCTGGCCCTCATTCCTCCTACGGTTCTGTGCCCTTTTAAGTTCACAAATCCTGCCTCTTTTGCCTGCTTTATGAATTTGGCATCTAGTTCTTCGTTTCCGGTAATAAACGGAACATTCATTATTGAACGGTCTTTTCCGAAAACTGTTGGTTTAAATAAATCCGAATTGTCCAGATAATCATACAAAAGCTTTGCTTTTGCTTCATTTATTTTTTCTAATGCGCAAACTCCGCCCTTGCCTTTTACCCATTCCAAAACAAGCTTTAATATATAAATTGCATAAGTCGGCGGTGTATTATACCTGTCTCTTATACACATCT
>JAOAAV010000028.1 GCA_026418715.1 Clostridia bacterium | reverse complement strand
TGTGTATAAGAGACAGATATAATACCATAAGTATTTGGGAGGCCTAAAAATGAAAAAAATACTCATGTACTGCACATTCATCGCTCTTGCCGCAGCTTTTCTCACTCATGCTCAATCTTCAATAGAATACGCAAAAACAGGCCTTAGGCTTTGCTATGAAATCATCATTCCTTCGCTTTTCCCCTTCTTTGTATGCTCAGGTCTTTTGGTCTATTCCGGATTTGCACAGCTTCTATCAAGGCTCTTTACACCGATTATGCTTCCCGTATTTCGTATAAACGGTAGCGGAGCGGCAGCTTTTGTTTTAGGCATTATAAGCGGATATCCTCTCGGTGCGGTTACCGCCTGTTCACTTTACGAAAACAAATATCTATCCAAAACCGAAACAGAGCGTCTTCTCGCATTTTGCAATAATTCAGGCCCCTTGTTTATATTAGGCTCTGTGGGAATTTCACTGTACTGCAGTCCTTTAATCGGCTGGATTCTTTATATTTCTCATATCTTCGCAGCTATCACAGTGGGCATCGTTTTCCGTTTTTATAAATCGGATTCGCATATTGCTCCTAAATCATCTTTAAATCAACCGGAGCGAAATATAGGAGAAATATTTTCAATCGTTATGCAAAACTCTGTAAACAGCATATTAATGGTGTGCGGCACTATTGTTTTCTTCAGCGTTGCCGCCAATTTAATCATCAGTAAAATCTCAGGTCAAGGCTGGTATGCAGCTGCGCTTTCGGGTTTAATCGAATTTGTTACTGGAACTGTAGGAATTTCAAAATCTAATTTGGACACAGCCTTCAAATTGGCATTATCCTCACTTATTGTGGGTTTTGCAGGTATGAGCGTACATTTTCAAGTTATGGGGGTTGTATCAAAATACGACCTTAGTCTTAAACCTTACATATTAGGTAAAATCCTGCACGGACTCTTTGCCGCGACATATACGATTGTTGCAATTCGGTTTCTTCCCATACGTCTTCCCGTATTCGGAAACGAAACTTTGCCGCTTGATATAAACGGCGGATTTGCAATGGGGTCTTTATATACAATATCCACAGTGCTGTGCATTTTGGCAGTTTGCCTGCTATGCGGCATATGGATTTTCTCAGCGAAAGCGCGAAAGAAAATCTCTTAAGAAAATAGAAAAGGCAATTACGAAATTTTTATTTCGTAATTGCCTTTTTATAGCAATCAAAATTTCTACTTTATATTTTGCACGCCGCCTTCAATTCCTGCACTTTGTCCGTCTTCTCCCATGCCACACTCAAATCCTCACGTCCCATGTGGCCATATGCCGCAAGCTTTCTGTAAATCGGCTTTCTCAAATCCAACATTCTTATGATTGCGTTCGGTCTAAGGTCAAATACCTTCTTCACTGCGGCAACCAATATATCATCTGCCACCGTACCTGTGCCAAAAGTGTCTACCATTATGGACACGGGCTTTGCAACACCTATGGCATAAGCAAGCTGTACCTCGCACTTTTTTGCAAGCCCCGCCGCCACAATATTTTTGGCTATATATCTTGCCGCATACGATGCACTTCTATCTACCTTTGTCGGATCCTTCCCAGAAAATGCTCCTCCTCCGTGTCTTGAATATCCGCCATAAGTGTCCACAATAATCTTTCTGCCCGTAAGTCCGCTGTCCCCCTGCGGCCCACCAACCACAAAACGTCCCGTCGGATTAATGAAAATTTTCGTATCAGCATCAATTAAGTTCTCCGGTATTGTCGTCTTTATCACACACTCTATCAGATCGTTTTTAATTTTTTCCAGACTGACTTCAGGCGCATGCTGGGATGATATTACGACCGTATCCACTCTGATCGGTTTCCCATCCTCATATTCCACCGTTACCTGCGTCTTCCCGTCAGGACGAAGATAATCAAGTTCTCCCGATTTTCTCACGGCGGCAAGCTTTAAAGCAAGCTTGTGGGCGAGAGAAATAGGCATGGGCATAAACTCGGGCGTTTCATCGCACGCATAGCCGAACATCATTCCCTGATCCCCTGCTCCTATGGTATTATCCTCATCATTTTCGCCTGTCTTATGCTCAAAGCCTTCATCAACACCCAGTGCGATATCAGGCGATTGTTCGTTAATTGACGTAATCACAGCACAGGTGTTTCCGTCAAAACCATATTTGGCTCTGTCATAACCTATATCAAGAACAACTTTTCTGGCAATTTTGGGTATATCTACATAACAAGACGTCGTAATCTCACCCATAATAGAAATAAGCCCCGTGGTGCAGGTTGTCTCGCAAGCAACCCTTGCCTGTGAGTCCTGTGCAATAATCTCATCTAAAATTGCATCCGAAATCTGGTCGCATATTTTATCGGGATGCCCTTCTGTGACAGATTCCGACGTAAATAATAATTTGTTGCTCATTCTCTCTCCTCCTATCAAACCGTATTTCTACTCCAAAAGCTCCTTCACGTAATTTGGCAAGGCAAAACAGCCTCTGTGAAGTTCGGTATTATAGTATTTTGTTTTTATTCCAAGTTCATTCCATTTATCTATATTCTCATTATCCGTAGGATGATACTTTTTAGATGCAAAACCGAAAAGCCAGTGCCCAGATGGATAGGTGGGAATATGCGCCTGATACACGCTGCATATGGGAAAAACCTCCGAAATACGCTTATGCGCACGTCGCATTGAATTTGCGTACGAATCATAATATGGGCTTTCGTGCTGATTTACTAAAATCCCGTCATCCTTTAACGCCTTGTAGCAATTTCCGTAAAACTCCTTCGTAAAAAGTCCTTCGCCCGGTCCGAAAGCATCTGTTGAATCCACGATAATAAGATCGTATTCGGATACCTTGTTTCTGATGTACTTCAAGCCGTCTTCAAAATGCAGCTTGACGCGACGATCATCAAACTTGCAGGCGGTCTGCGGAAGGAACCTCTTGCATACCTCAACCACCATTTCGTCGATTTCAACAACATCTATGCTTTCCACACTCTCATAGCGTGTAAGCTCACGAATGGTGCCTCCATCGCCCGCTCCTATTACCAGCACATCTTTGATATCCGGATTTGCCGCCATAGGAACATGCACTATCATATCATGATAAATAAATTCGTCTTTCTCAGTAACCATAATCAAGCCATCAAGCGTGAAAAACCTACCGAATTCCTTCGAGTCGAAAACGTCAATACGTTGAAAATCACTGTGATTTGAATAAATCTGCCTGTCCAGCTTGATTGAAAATTGAACATTTTCCGTATGCTTTTCCGTATACCACAGCTCCATAATGCTTAGCACCTCTATTCTGCGACAATGTTGATTTTTTCTACATTCATATCCTCAGTACCCGTGAGAAAGCAGCCCTTTTCCTTGGCATAGCTGATGTAGTCAAGCGTTTCTCTTGTGATTTTCTCGCCCGGCGCCAAAATGGGGATACCCGGCGGATAGCACATCACAAATTCCGTACATATATGGTTCTCGCTTGAAGCAATATCTACGGATTTTTTAGAACAGTAAAACGCCTTCTGCGGTGACAACACTATCGTTGGAGTTATATATTCATGGTCAAACATTCCCGCAGGATCCTTTGAATAAATACGCTTAATTTCCGAAAGCGAGGATATGAGCCTTTCAATTTCATAACTTCTGTCTCCTACCGAAATAATGGCAAGGATGTTTCCTATATCCCCAAACTCTATCTGGATTTCATAGTCATCACGCAAAATATCATATACCTCAATCCCCGCAAGACCAATATCTCTTGTATGAACAGACAGCTTAGTAACGTCAAAATCGTATACGGTATCCCCGTTTACAAGCTCTTTTGAAAAAGCGTAAAATCCGCCTATTTTATTGACTTCACTGCGTGCATATTCGGCAAACTGTACAACCTTATCAAAAATCTGCTTTCCGTTTAACGCAAGGTTCCTTCTTGCAATATCAAGAGACGACATCAAAAGGTATGAACCGCTCGTTGTCTGCGTCAAATTTATAACCTGACGCATATACCCCTCATTTACATCCCCGCCTACAAGCAAAAAGGAACTTTGGGTAAGAGAGCCTCCTGTTTTGTGCATACTCACAGCCGCCATATCCGCCCCTACAGCCATAGCCGAAACGGGCATATTTTCACCAAAATAAAAATGCGTGCCGTGTGCCTCGTCAACCAAAACCAACATATTGGCATCGTGTGCAATCTCGGTAATCCTTTTTAAATCGGAGCATATGCCGTAGTATGTGGGATTGTTTACCAATATGGCCTTTGCATCCGGATTTTCGGCAATCGCTTTCTCCACATCCGCAACTGACATTCCCAGCGGGATACCCAATCTTTTATCTACTCCCGGGTTTACGTACACGGGAATTGCGCCAGAAACTATAAGTGCATTAATAGCGCTTCTGTGTACATTTCTTGGCATAATAATCTTTTCCCCTCTTTTGCAGGCATACATTACCATAGCCTGCACTGCAGAGGAAGTACCATTTACCATAAAAAAGACATTTTTTGCGCCAAATGCATCGGCGGCCGTTTTTTCCGCCCGTCTTATCACACCGACAGGGTGGCATAGATTATCCAAAGGCTTCATGGAATTGACATCCACACCCAGCGCCTGCTCTCCCAAAAAATCAACCAAATCAGGATTTCCCCTGCCCTGCTTATGCCCCGGCACATCAAACGATACTATTCTCTTTTTTCTATACGCTTCAAGCGCCTCATAAATCGGCGCTTCTTTTTGCAAGTTAATATCCATCCATTTCTCCCGCAAACTTTAATAATATGCTCATCAATATATGTTCATTCCGCTGAATATCTCAATCATTTCGCGTCTTAGATTGTTAGATATGGAAAGCCTCTCTTTAGGCGGAAGCTCATATACATCTTTGTTGAACAAATAATTCTGAAGTTCTATATCCTTAATCAACATTTTGGTGTGAAATATATTCGATTGATATACATTTACATCAATAGCATCATATTTTTTTAAGGTTTCATCCTTTATATAATCCTGTATGGACGTAATTTCATGATCCATATAACACTTTTTTCCGTCCATATCACGTGTAAAGCCTCGTACTCTGTAATCTATAGTCATAATATCCGAGTCAAAGCTGCCGATTAGATAATCCAGCGTGTTAAGCGGCGAAATGGTTCCGCAGGTAGATACGTCTATATCGACACGAAAGGTTGCAATGGCATTGTCAGGGTGGTATTCGGGATAAGTATGCACAGTTACATGGCTTTTATCCAAATGTGCGACAACAGTATCACGGGTTCTTAATATTCCGCATTCTCCCGCATTGCAGGATTGATCCAAAAGCTCTGCGGGCATTGTACGCTCTGAAATCAAAAGAGTCACGCTTGCGCCCTGAGGGTCATAATCCTGCTTCGATATATTAAGCACATGTGCTCCTATCATCTCCGTAACATCACACAAAATATTAGTAAGACGTTCGGAATTATACTGCTCGTCAATGTAAGCGATATAATCCTTTTGTTCGCGTTCACTTTTCGCATAGCAAACATCATAGATGTTGAAGCTAAGTGTTTTTGTGAGGTTGTTAAAGCCATACAATCTGAGCTTGTTCTCCAACCCTAACATCACAACCTTTCATACTGTTTCTTCAAAAACAATAGAAACCAACCCGCACCCCCTTCTAAAAAGGCACGAATCGGCATCCTGATAAGTCATTTAAATGATATAGCAAAATAACGAAAATGTCAACATAAATACAGAAAATTATACTTCATATTTTCCTATGGTTCCTCTTATGGAATTTTTTTATATGTCTTTACAAAACACAAAAAATATGTTATATTAAAAGCAATGTAATAGTGGTGCAGTATTCTAGTCAGTTCTACCTATTCGTAAGACGGGCCTAAAAATCCGTTAAATGGCATATCGATGAAGTTCCTGGTGTTGTGCTTTGAACGCCCAGTTTGGGGCTGATGCTGGGAGTTAAGGTTTAGGGGCACTGTTCAATGGCATGAATACGCTGACCCCTTTTCCGTGGAGGCCTATGACTGTGGCAGCCTCTGACGTATTTTCGCAAGCTGTTACGGCATAGGGGAAAACCTGCTATGCGGTTAGTAATGCATGGGCTATACAAT
>JAOAAV010000020.1 GCA_026418715.1 Clostridia bacterium | reverse complement strand
TCCTCTTTTCTGTGGTATACTTTATTTGATCCATTACGATCTCCTCCAGTCACTTTTGTATGCAACTTAAGTATAACTGGTTTTGATCCTAATGGATATTATTTTTTATATCTTTGGGCAATTTATTTTACAACTTGCTTTTTATTTTCTGAGGTGATCTGTATGTGTTAAAATGATATGAACCATAGAGTAAAATTTTCTTTCTTGAGAATAACTACTAGGCATAGTACATTGATATCAGCAAGTCTTCTAAACCGAAGGCAAGAAAGACTTACTGATATCAAGCAAAACGCGCTTCTGTAATTCTTTATCCTGATATTGCTAATTTCCCTAACTCTTTCAATGTTTTATTGAAACAGTTGTTTGTTTCACAGACAAATTTGCATATGAACTCTATGCTATTGTCAGTTTGAACAACCTAAATCTTGATGGAGAAATTCTTTATACTACCTGGACTTGAGTTTCTTTTCCATCTGATTCACATCATTATTAACACACGTTTTTATTTCGTATATTTTACAAGAGTCGACCTTACTGCACCGACGCCAGCGGCAAGTTCCAAAAACATTTTTTCTATCTTCTCGCCCAAACCCGCCTCATACAAATCCACTCCGAAAATGGCTGTATTCGATAGAATGTCCTTTAATAATTCATGAACATCCATACAAGAGCCGAGTCTCGCCTTTTCCATAATCGGAAGAAGTGTGGAAAGCATCGGATCGGGACTTAACTCAAATGCATTCCCCGCATCATCCACAGCCATTAAATAGCGGCACCAACCGGCTATCACAAGCGGAATAAATACTAAATTTCTTGTGTCAAGGTCACATCTTTTCATATATGCCTTAATCGTTTCCCCAAAACGTATGCTTATCTTTTGGGACGTATCGCAGGCTATTCTCTGCGGTGTATCGGGCATGAACGGATTGGGAAGCCTGACGTTTAATACCTCGTCAATAAAGTCCTCGGGCCGTATAATACCCGGATCCGAAACTACACAAAGTCCTTCCGCATATCCGACGCCCTCAGCCAATTTTCTTAAATTTTCATCCTTCATCTCGTCCGATATTTTCGTATATCCAAGCAGACAGCCGAAGACCGCAAGCGACGTATGCAACGGGTTTAAACAAGTGCAAACCTTCATTTTTTCCACCTTGTCCACCGTTTCCTTGTCGGTATAAATAATGCCACCCTCATCAAGCGGCAGACGCCCGTTTTTGAAATTATCCTCGATAACCAAATACTGCGGTTTTTCCGCATTGACAAATGGCGCAACATACGTATTTTTAGCCGTAACAACCGCATCAAATTCATCAATTCCGGCCTCTTTGAGCGCATTAAGAACAGACTCATCAGGACGGGGCGTAATTTTATCAATCATGCTCCACGGATATGAAATACTTTCAGCCACATATTCTAAAAACTCATGCTCCGTCAAACCATTCTCCGTCCACTGCTTTGCAAACTCAACAACTGCCGCATGAAGCCTTGAACCATTATGAGAACAGTTGTCCATACTCAAAAGAGTAAGCGGCACTCCTGTACTTTTAAAACGCTCATAGCAAAGCGAGGCAAGCTTGCCCATATAACTTTCGGAAAAGAATGGGCCTTTTTTAAAATCTTCGGCTACATCTGCCAAAAAATCCCCTTTTCCATCCGTAAGACAATAACCCTTTTCAGTAATCGTAAACGAAACCATCTTCAAAGAAGGTGAGCAAAAAATCTCGCACAAGCGCTTCCAATCAGAACTCCTGTCCGCACACAAAGACTCTGCCACGCTTGCAATAACCGACTTTTCCATGTTTCCATCTTCTCTCAAGGTGACGAGTATGCTTAAATTGTCAAATTTTCTGTAGCTTTTTTCTATAATTTCATAGTCATAGCCTTCTGCAACGATAATCCCCGTCTTCAATATTCCGCGATTCAGCAACTCCTGACACACCGCAGCGGGAAATGCACGAAAAATATTTCCCGCCCCAAAATGTAGCCACTCTGGCGCTTCTTTGGTTAGTTTCAGCATATTCTCCCGATTAAAGCGTGGAAGCTTAAACCCCTTTTCTTCCCACATTTTCGTATTTTCTATTTCCTTTTGTGTCAGCTTCATCTTGCTCTCCCTGCCTTTTCAATCGCTTCTGCAAGCCCATTTAAATAGCACACACCGAGTGCACGATCATAAAGACCATACCCCGGCATAGCCACTTCTCCCCATATCATTCTCCCATGATCGGGACGCACTGGACCGTTAAAGCCGATTTCATAAAGCGTCTTCATAATTTCATACATATCAAATGAGCCGTCTTTTGACAGATGCGCCGCTTCGTCAAATTTGCCCGGCGCATGATGAATCAAGTTTCTCACATGGGCAAAGTGAATCCTACCCTTTGCCGCACGGATAATATCGCACAAATCATTGTTTGGGTTTGAGCCGAGAGAACCGGTGCACATTGTCAGCCCATTAAACTCGGAATCTACTGCAGATAAAATCCTTAAAATGTTTTCCTTATTGTTTACAATCCTTGGCAGACCAAATACAGGCCATGCCGGATCATCGGGATGTATTGCCATTTTTATATTGTACTCCTCGCATACATGGCGTATTCTGTTTAGAAAGTATACTAAATTGCAAAAGAGCTTTTCTTCATCCACATCCTTATATCTCTCGAAAAGCTCCTTAACCTTTGCAAGCCTGTCAGGTTCCCACCCAGGCATTACAAAGCCGTTACTATTTCCGTCTATTTGCTTGAACATCTCTTCTGGATTAATCTTATCTATCAATTCCTGATCATACGATAAAACCGTCGAGCCATCTGGTCTTCTTTTTGCAAGATCGGAACGCGTCCAGTCAAATACGGGCATAAAGTTGTAGCAAACCATATGTATTCCTGCTTTTGCAAGATTTTCAAGAGTGGTGATGTAATTATCTATGTAGTGTTCTCTGTCGGGCGAGCCTATTTTAATGGAATCGTGTATATTAACGCTTTCAATACCCGATATTTTAAGCCCTGCCGCCTCAACCTCCGACTTTAGCTTTAAGATGTCGCCAAGTTCCCACACTTCTCCTGCGGGAACATCATACAAAGTGGTAATAACGCCGGTTACATTGGGAATTTGCCTGATATTTTCCAATGTAACGCTGTCGTGTCCTGTACCAAACCATCGAAACGTCATTTCCATAATTACGAAATCTCCTCCAACTGATAATTTTCTCCAAAATAAAGGAACAACAAATATACTATTATATCATTCATATGATGTCAAGCCAAAATTTTGATTGCCAGCCCTTTTTATACAGCAAAAATATCCATAAGCTTATGCTTATGGATATTTTTGATTACTTCTTTGATATAGCTTTATATGCTTCATTAATTTCTTTAATGTAGTCATCTCCGCCTTGCGTCTTCCATCTCTCAAGTTCGGCTTTATATTCAGCCTCAGAAATTTGGCCGACTATAAACTTCGTATTCGCACTGGTAATGATAGAATCAAGCTGCGGACCTTTTCTCGAGTAAGTATCCGAAACAAGAGGCTCTGCCGGATTCGCTACAACATAGTTTTCATTGTCTTTGTAAACCTTATCAACAGTTTCGGCAACGGTAGTCGTATACTTCTTCTTAAGCTGCGTTTCTATAATGCCCGTTGCAAACTGGTTAAGATCTGCAAATTCTTTTGTCAAAGTAGTGTCGCTTGTAATCACCGCATAACCTTCGTTATCAAGTTCATAATGTCTGCCCTTGATACCATAATTCATAAGATTCAAAGCTTCCTGATCATTTGCTTTGTCCATTACATTAAGAACAAATTCCAAGTCCTTTTCGGAAGGAAGTGCCTTTTTCGGGAACACGAAATATCCAGCATAACCGGACGTCGGAAGCGTAGCAGGCTTTGAGTTTGCATCCTTCTTAACATAGCCCAAAACATCCACAACCGCTTTTGGATTTACACTTGCAATGTTTCCTGCAATACGCCTTGCTCTGTCGGCAACGTCAATAATTACACCTGCTTTTCCGGATAAGAATTGCTCATCCCACTTTGCTCCGTCATATGTAGCAAAATCCTGATTGATAAGCTTTT
Source organism: Clostridia bacterium (assembly GCA_026418715.1). Taxonomy (GTDB): domain Bacteria; phylum Bacillota; class Clostridia; order UBA1381; family UBA1381; genus SKW16. The sequence continues at coordinate 10,807 of JAOAAV010000020.1, read as the reverse complement.
CATCATAAAGCTTTTTCACAAACTTAACAGCTTCAAAGTACTCATCTGTCAAATGTGCAGGCTGCAAAGTACCATCTTCAGCAACTCCCCACTTATTCGGGGCACCGAACCAGATTGCCAAGTTGTCAAAAGTGGACGTGGCCGTAGTCATAATCATACCGAACGTATCGTTCTGACCGTTGCCGTCAGGATCGCGCTCTTTAAATGCCTTGAGCACATTATAAAGCTCATCTATCGTGGTAGGCTCCTGCATACCCAAGTTATCAAGCCAGTCTTTTCTAATCGTCATACCGTTTCTGCCAAGAGTTCTTGCACGGTAAATACCATAAATCTTGCCGTCAATCGAAATGTTGTTAAGAACAACCTCATTTGCTTTGCTCAAATTCGTATAATTTTTAAGCTTGCTTCCAATCTCCCAGAAGGTCCCGCCTCTTGAGTTTTGAATTACACTGGAACTTTTTTCGGTAATAAGCATCACCATAGGATATTCTCCAGAACCCATGGCCGCTGTTACCTTTTCACCATAGCCCGAAGACGGAATCCATGAAAAGTTAAGCTTAGTTCCCAAATAATTCTGCAAAGCTTCAACTACAGGACTGTTTGGCTGCGCCGACTCCACGTTATAAGCCGTCGTCATAACGGTAATTTCGGGATTTTTAAGATCAATAGCCTGAGTTTTCCCGCCACATCCTGACAAGCTGCCACACAACAACGCAACCGCACACGCAGCAGTTGCAATGCGCTTTAAATTTGCCATCTTTTAATCCTCCTTAAAAACTTTTACTATGTCGCTCAGATTTTTAAGCACTACGTCTGACTTATTATATAATACAATACATTATTTTGCAATAGTTTCTATTAAATATCACCAAAATTTTAAAGAAAAGTCTGATTTTTATCAGCCCTTAATAGCACCAACCATAACTCCTGCGGCAAAATGCTTCTGAAGGAACGGATACACGCAAAGAATCGGAACAGTACCGATAACAATAATCGCCATCTTCAATGTTTCCTGAGGCTGAAGAGCATTTGGATCATTCTGCGTCTCCTGCGAAAGCATAACAATATTTCTGAGTATCAGCTGGAATGGATACTTCATCGGATCGGACAGATACAACAGCGCCCCGAAATAATTATTCCAGTGCCCAACCGCATAAAAAAGTCCAAATGTTGCAAGCATGGGCAGTGAAAGCGGCAGAGCAATCTTTAAAAATATGCCTATGTCCGTACACCCATCTATAGCGGCAGCCTCTTCCAGTCCTGAAGGAAGCTCCTGGAAAAAGTTCCTTACAATAATCATATTATACGCACTGATAGCGCCAGGCAGTATTAACGCAGCATATGTATTATACATTCCCAGACCCTTTACAATCAAAAAAGTAGGAATCATACCGCCCGAGAAAACCATCGTGAAAATTACACAATTTAAAATAAAATTTCTGCCCTTTAAAGATTTTCTCGAAAGACCGTACGCCATAGTCGTAGTGAAAAACAAATTCGTGATAGTACCTATGGCTGTTACAAGCACCGATACGCCCAAACTTCTGAGCACCGTGAGACCATAATCGTTCGGGTCAAAAATTCTGGCATACGCATCAAGCGTAAAGGTTTTAGGTATTATAAACAAAGGTCTTGTCAATATTTCATATTCGGGAGCAAAGGATGCCGCGATAACGTATACGAAAGGAATAACCGTGATAACAGCGAAAAACGCCAGCAAGAAATAAATAATCACGTCGGCAACAATACTGCCGATGCTTCTTCTTTTTAAACCACGCATTTTTTACACCTCTTCTTTCTATGGTTTAGAATAACGATGATTGACCCAGTTTTCTGGCAATGAAATTAGCAGATTGTATACAAATTATACTTACGACGGACTTAAACAGACCTACAGCCGTTGAAAAGCCGTAATTTCCCTGAACTCTACCAATTTGATAAACGTATGTGTCAAAGGTTTCGGAATTTGTTATGTTCAAATCGTTCTGCATAAGCAATATCTGCTCAAATCCGGTATCAAGAACAGAACCCATACGAAGAATAAGCATAATAACAATCGTACTCGCAATTGCGGGAAGCGTTATGTAAATCATCTGCTGGAACCTGTTTGCACCATCAACTATAGCCGCTTCATACTGTTCAACATCAACCCCCGCAAGTGCTGCAAGGAATATAATCGTTCCCCATCCGGTTTCTTTCCATATTGCTTGGAAAAGAATCACCCAGTAAAAGCTTGTAGGCGACTCAAGCACATTTACCTGCTTTCCCGTTATCTGCTTTATCAGTTCAAAAAGAGCTCCGCCCGTGTAACCTTCCATAGACGGCGTCTTCAAAAGCATAAATGTGATACTAGCTATAACCACCATAGACACAAAGTGAGGCACGTAAACCATTGTCTGTACGGCATTTTTATAAAATTTCACCTTTACCTCATTCATAAGCAAAGCCAACAAAATCGGAAGCGGAAAATAAAACACCAAATTCATACCCGAAATAATCAGCGTATTTTTAAGCAAACGCGGAAAATCGGAATCCTTGAAAAAATCAATGAAGTTGTCAAAGCCAACCCATGGAGTATTAAGGAACGGAATACCCGCATAATAATTCTTGAATGCTATAAGCACGCCCCACATAGGTGCAAATTTAAATATGATAAAATACAGCACACCCGGGAGCAAAAGCAGATACATCCATTTATCCTTTTTTATTTTGTTCCAGTTTCTCTCACGCATCATTTTTTTCTGAGCGGGAGACAAAGACACTTTTGCAGCCTCTGCCATTTTAAAACCTCCTAAAAGTAATAATCTTTATAAAATTCACGACACAAACACTTCCGCAAAGAAAAACTGCCCATGTCCGAACGTTCACAATTATATTATATTTTATTTCATAAAATATTGCAATAGAATTTTTTGCGTTTTTGAGCAAAATCATTATATTTTTTCATCTTAATTTGTATAATTTAACTAATTTTTTGCTCAAATAATACACATTCCAGCTATCATATCACTTTATGCAAGCAAAACTTATTGTACTATCTTTTATGATAAAAGTCAACAAATTTTTTGTAAACTTTTTCGTATTTTTTACATTGTTATTTTGTTTTCTATTGTTTTATGTTTGATTTTTTATAAAACGTCTTGTGTTTAAAAAGGGAAAGCAATAAAATTCAAAGAAAATCAAATAAACGCAAACAACATAAAAAAAGCTGTATAGTCTTTTACTATACAGCTTTTCCCATACTCAAACTGAAAAATTATTTGCTTAAAAATTCATCCAAACGTATCACTTCTATTCCGGCAAGCATTACTATGCCAGTTCCGTGAGTATCATTTAAATTCCATGAGAGTTCATATTTATAGTAATCAGGAATAAACGAAAATTCCGAACCACGACATACTCCGTAAACATTGCCGCCCGCATCTACACAAATTCTGCTGATGCCTTCCCACGCCTTGTATATAGCTTTCACATATTCCTCTTTGTTATTAAGCCAACCAAAACGCACACCACGGGAAAATGCATATATAAACATGGACGTACACGAAGCCTCAGGATATGATTCGTGGTCATTCAATACCTGATGCCACATTCCATTATTATCCTGCAACTTCAAATAACCCTCACACAAGGTATTTAACATATCTATTAATTCAGGGCGCTTTTCATGATTTTCCGGCAATACTTCCAAAAGCTCGGTCAAAGAAAATACAACCCAGCCGTTGCCTCGTCCCCAAGCAACTCCCGTGGCTGTATCGTACTTGAAATCATACACATGAGACATAATGCTCTCTTCTGGCATAAACAAACGCTTTTTGAAACCTAAAAACTGTCTTGCCGCATCATCCGCATACTTTTGGTCACCTGTGAATTTATAGTATCTCGCCAAAAACGGAACGCTCATATAAAGGTCGTCCGCCCACATAGTCATGTTATGGAAATCATGCATCTGCTCTTTCCTGAAAAAGCAGCCATCTTCAAGTCTTGTCTGGCGGTTGAAAATGTAATCGCCCACATAATCAGCAACAAATTTTACGTTATCAATTTTGAAGTATTTTGCAACCTCAAGCATAGCGGACGCAAAGGATCCACAATCATCCAAACTGTCGATACTGGTCAATAGATTGTGTATGGATGTTGCTCCTCCGTACTGTTCCTTATCCCAAAGTGCATACTCAAGTGTATCACAGCAAAGCTGAATATGGTCCTTTATATATTCTTGTATATCCTGAGAACCTATAACAAGCGCCGTATGCAAAAGTCCGTAAAGAGTCACTCCAAGAGGATAATTCCATTTGCCGAACAGCGTATTCTCATTATACGGTCTGACAAATGTATCGGGCATATCAACGCGCCAAAACACTTTAGGCTCTCCCACAACATTTAAAAGCCCCATAGCCTTATCCCATTCAAACTCATATCCAACGTTAAACGGGCCTATGTACATCCATACATCTTTGCAGCCTTTTACACGCGCGGGACTTTCAAATACAACTCCATCATTTGATTTTAACGTATATCCCCAATCATCCTCCGCAGAAAGGCACTTTACCATGATGTCGTGCGTACCGAACGAAACGTCTGCGTCAAACTCCGTCCGTACGGCTTTATTTGATTCAAATACGACTTTTTTATCAATGTATACACAAACAGGACTTTTAGCGTCAATTCTAAAGCTGTATTTGTTCATGCCTATAGTGCTGAAAAAACCCTTGGTCCAGCCCATAGCATAACTGTTTTCCTTTCTGCCGTACATACGGGCAAACTGCCCCATAGCAAGCTCTTCCTCGCTCCACTGCCTCTTAGGATGCCAGTTTAGCCCAGTATCTTCTTCACTCATACCAAGCTCAAGCTGGGGAACCTCGGTATCAGGCAGCAAGTCTGTAAAAATCCATCCTTCCTGTCCTTCTCTTTCTGGGGTGGGCATAAGAAAATAAAAATCCCACTTTCCTATCCACGTTCCGAAATGACCGCCAAAGCCCGCTTTTGTCTTTTGGAAGCGAATAACAATGCTGTTCCAACCTTTCTTCATCGAAAGATTTACACGAACACCTGTTTCGCTGTATCTTTCTTTGAAAATATCCGATTTGTACACAACCTCCCCGTTTAAGTACATCACCATAGGTCCGAAACAGTTCACTGTCAAGCCCATTTCGGCATTGCCGCCGCTGTAATATTTAGACCATGCCCACACACAATCTTTATCCTTCGCATTCGGGTAAATTTCGTTAAAATCGACCCTGTAACGATAATCTGTCGTTCTCAGAATTCCGTTATTGGCAAAAGCTCTGTAATATAGTCCATGCTTCAAATTTTGACCCATGTAACGGTGCGCCAATGCGGATATGATATTTTTCGGATTTGTCCCCTCGTAAGCGTAAATACTTCGAGTGTCGTCAAAATAATATGCCATATGCTACTCTCCCTGTTACCGTAATAAAATTGTACGAACATATTTTATATTAACTTGTACAAAAAATCAATACAAATATCCATCAACAAAAAATTTATCCCATACAAAATATTGTATGGGATAAACACAATAATACCTATTATTTTGTAATTGCGTAAATCATTTTTGCCGCCTGCGCTCTTGTAGCTGTAGCAGTAGGTGCAAATTCCGTGGAAGAAACACCGCTTATAATGCCGGCTGTTTGAAGTGCAGAAACAGCCTCTGCCGCATAGCCTGCAATGGACGCGCTGTCGTCAAAGTTAACCTGCGCTTGAACAGGAGAGAGCGTTTTCCCCGCTATCTTTGCCGCTCTGTAAATCATAACTGCCATATCCTGTCTTGTAACCTTATCATTTACGCCAAATGTCCCATCGCCGTAGCCTGTTATAATACCTTTGCTGTATGCGGATGCAACCGCCTGATAATACCAGTCACTTGCACTTACATCTGCAAGGTCAGCAACCGTAGCCGAAGCGTCTGCCAAACCAAATGCATTTATTAAAATCTTCGCAAATTCCGCTCTCGTGATTTCATCATTGGGAGCAAACTCATTTGCAGTTTTGCCGTTTATAATACCTTTAGCCGCCAGTGTCTCAACTGCTTCCTTAGCCCACGGAGCGCTGTCTAAATCCGAAAATCTCGATGACACAGGGGTTGCTGTAGGTGCTGCAGTCGGAGCCGGAGTCGGAGTCGCAACGGACGGAACTGGCTGGTAGAATCCTATAGTAGAACTTGAGCTTGAACCGCTGCTTGAGCTTGAGCCCGAACCACTGCTTGAGGAAGACTTCTTCGGAATGGTTATTGAGAACTTCTTAGTAACTACATATTTGCCGTTTGAAACGGTAGCCGTCAATGTAACTGTAACATCGCTTGAAGATCTCTTTACTTCACCCGACTTTGAAATAGCACTCGCCTTACTCGTAGTCCATGAAATTGTTGAGCCGTAGTCGCCGGATGTTGGAAGGTCCAAATCAGTTGTGGTTTCGCCGTCACTTAATTGATTGTCTATCGTACTTTCCAAAGCGTTAGCATCCAAATTGACTTGGAGTTGGGGATTTGACACATACCCCACAAAAGCCTTGTATGCATAAGCATAATCGCCTAAACTTGTGTCAATATCCGCACTCTTGATTGTTGCAATTAAAACAATCTTCTTGCTGTAATTCTTTTTGGGAGTGAATTTGCCGCTACTGTCTATGATGCTGCTTTCTGTCAGCTTACTGCTTGAATCCAATTCATAGCACTTCCATGTAATTGATGCATAGCTATAGCCAGAGTTTAAAGAAACAATATTTGTATCGTCGCTAGCGCCGCCAGACAACACTATATTAAATATGTTATTGCTGTCAACAGACAAATCACTCAAGGAAGCTACCGTAGCAGAATCAATAATATCGCCGTCTACGCCGTTAAACTTCAAATCTTCTGCAGCACCATCAACTATTTGTTTCGGAGTTGCAGACTCTTTATACACTGTAATCGGCATGGAAATAGTGTAATTTTCATACCCGCTAAGATAAGCAACCAGATTAAAGCTGTTCGTCCCCGCCGCAGTGGTGGACGAAATATTTATTTTGCTTCCGCTTAATGTTATGCCGTCCGGTGCTCCGCTCAAGGTATATACCGTCGTATATCCGCTTACAGCCGAACCGCTTTGCTTTACAACTGATGACAAATTAATTGCACCGCCCGTTGAAGCGATATAGAAGGGACCGTTGCTGGATGAAGTAAGTTCTACCGAACTAGTTGAATCCATAGCCGCAGTTGTGTAAACATCAGTTGCGTTTACAACAATTTCATCAGGACCCGTTGTGGTGTATTTCACAAAATCCGACAGAGTCACAACGTTTCCTTGTGCAACCTTCAACTGGACAGCAGCTATGGCATAATTAGTACCCTCATAGTTTCTCAAATTTATATCAGGAGCAGAAATAACCGCAGTGGAAAGATCTGACGCCTTATACACATAAACTCCACCGTTTCCGCTTGTTCCTATACCTGTGAAATTGAATATCACAGTATATTTCTCACCTATACTCAAATTTCCCAAAGCTGTAGTTGCTGAACTGCCCGTTCTGTAAGAAATAGTTACACTACTTGATGTCACGGAAGTAACTTCAATTGGACACATGATCTTGGGACTTGATCCGGTACTACTTGCAAAATATATATACGTACCCGTAGTCGTAGCACTGTTGAATGTAATATCAAATTTTAACTTAAAATCACCCGTCAATGAACTGGAAGTCGCAACAACCTTGCTAACCGCTGCCGAAGTGGCATCTATGGTATTTCCACCAAAACCAGTTGATGCGCTGACAACCGTTGTTGCATCTGTCGGAATAGCCGTAGGCAATTTCACTGCACCCGCCGTCGGAGCAAACACAGCAAACTGAACGGCCACAGCAACCGAGCTTACAACCGCAACAAGCTTTTTAAAGCTGCTTTTTATCATATAATATTTCCTCCTTAAATTTTCATCAGGAATGTGGCATATACATACGGCCTGCGCCGTATGTATATGCACCTAACAAATACAAGCCTTATTATTCGTATCTGATTACGAACACTTCTCTTTGACCGCCTTTGAAGTTTCTGATGTATACCTTATCTCCTAAGCCTGTGCTATCATCATAAGGAACAAGTTCAGAAACCGTCAAACCGTCTTTTATCTCACCTTTGCCTGAATCCACCTTGTAAACGTATGCATCCATGTAATAACCAGGATCAACGGCAAAGGAATCACCCGTACTCAATTTGATAATCAGCTGAGAATCCGTATCAGTCGAAACCACATTGCCGAACGCAATACCATCACGAGTATTCGAATATGCCGCATAAGCTCCCCATACCATCGTGCCTTTAGAAATGTAATCGCTGACGTCAACCATTTTAATGATAATATTTGCCTTGGTTCCACTTGCGGAAACCCCAATAATATCTCCGACAGAAATTACATCCGTCAGCTTCTTATACGTAGATTGATTTGCAGAAGTGATTATATCCGATCCATTATATTGAGGCTGCTTGCTTGCCGCTGTCCATAGCTCTGTCACTCCATAGTAACGGTTTGCATCACTCGTTCCTACGCCTCCTCCGCTTATACCCTTTGCCACAGATGCCGAAGTCGTAGACGTAGTCGTATACTCTACCTTATTGCCATACTGATACCCTGTAATCTTATAAACTGTTTCATCCGAAGCTTCATCATATATCTCCTGGATTTTTGACACTATCATCTGCGGAGCATCATCAGCAGTATTATAGGTAAATGCCTGTGCAGCATCTGACGGAGAAACAAATCTGATAACTACGTTTGGCTGGCTTCCCTCGAATTCGCCAACCGTGAAATCTATGCTTACACCGTCATAGTAAATATATTCACTCTTCTTCGCCGTTGAAACAGCATACGATTCTGTATCATCTATATTTGCAACATACTTGGGAACATTAAACTGTACCATATTGTCCGTCAGATAAAACTTCTTTGCAAGCATACTGCCCGAACCCGTACTTCCCGTCAAATTCGCATTATATACAACAACCCTGTCATCATAAGCATCATTTGTGTAATCCGTTGTAGCAACAGCCATATACAACTTCTTAACTTTTCCACTTGAATTCAATGAATACTTTACAAGTTTCATCTGGCATCCGCCAACAGTTGTTGAATTTGCAATCGTGTTTGCGCCCATCAAGGCCGCTTCCGCATTATCATACTTCACTCCGTCAAGAGTCACCGAACTACCACTGGTGAAATCTAGAACGGTCAAACTGTTCGATGCCTGAGAACCCCAAAACTCCAATTTATCGGCAACCTCATAAGTTACTACCTTGCCCTCTTGAGTAAACAGCTTAACGGTTGTGTTGTCTGCATCAGTATTGTGCTTAACATTTATCAACCAGCCATATTTTTCACTACCCGAAAGCTTTCCGCCGCTTGTCGAATCCATGCCTGCAATACGTCCGAATTTATCCAAATAGAAGGTTCCTTCCTTACCTACGGAAATATCCGATTTAACAAGTGAATCAACCTTGTATTGTTTGCCGCTGATTGTTGCGTAAAACTCATCCTTGTCAGATGTATCCGTTTCATCAACCTTGCCTGTTATAGTATCATTGCATACATCAATTGTGATAACCTTATCGCCGGTCGTATTCACACTTGCCATAACAGTAGCAACATCCCACTTTTTAAGGCTCTTTGACAAAATCGTCTTGCCTGCCTTAGTAATAGTAACAATTTTATCATCATCTTCAGTGTCAACATCCAACGAACTGTCATTGTACTTGCCCGTAATAAGCTTATCCGTAGCCGAGGCAACAACATAAGTGTCATACTTGCTTACAAAAAGCACGTCATAGTATCCGTCATTGTCATAATCCTTCAAGACAAGGCTTCCTACTTCAGGAGTAATGAAATCTATCAAAACATCCTCCGAATATGTCTTGCCCGTAGCCGCAGCCACATCAGCAGATGTTAAAAGCTTACTGTTGTAAACTATGTTAGGCGACTTTAACTTTGCAGTCTTTGTTCTTGTAGAGTTTTTCTCATAGTAGTACTTAATTGTTGCGTTATTTGACGTGATGTTTGCAATTTCATCAACATCATCCGCATCAATGGTGAGTATATCCATATCTTTGTCAAGAGTTACATAAACTAACTTCATAATGCCGTCATTATTGAACTCTTGATAGTATGCCTTAACGCACGAACCTACATACTGTTCCATGTCAAGACCGTTAAGATAATAAATATCGCCGTCAATCACAACCTGCTCATCTGTCACATCCGCTGACGGGTCAATGGAAGTCTTTTTAGTAGCAGTTACAAGTCCCTCTACCTTGTAAAGATCAAAAATCTCAGAACCTAGAGTCACATCGTCGGATGTGGTATATTCAATACCGTCCGATGTAAGCGCTGTGCCTGTCGGATACAACGCATTGATAGCGTTGTAAATCATTTTTGCGACAGTACCTCTTTTTACATCATCTCCAACTGAACCGGAAGCATTCTTTATAACTTCAATCTTCTTCTTTGAAGCTACGGTGATATATCCTGTCGGATAACCGCCGTTGCCTTGCGCAAGAGCGTCATATCTCAAAGCGCACACAATCATTTTCACAGCCTGTTCGTACTTTACAGGACTGTCTGGAGCAAATGTCCCGTCTCCCATACCGTTGATAATACCGCTGTCTGCGGCAGTTTGAATAGTGGACGCCGCCCAGTGGGAAGAATCAACGTCTGTAAAAATGCCCGAGTATGTAGTATTTGTGCTCACACCCAAGGTTCTTAAAATTACGGCCGCCATTTCCGCTCTTGTGATTGTGCTGTCAGGCTTGAAAGAACCATCC
>JAOAAV010000103.1 GCA_026418715.1 Clostridia bacterium | reverse complement strand
GATTATTGCATTATTACATCTGATAATCCGAGAACCGAGGATCCGATGAAGATTATCGAACAAATTGAGGAAGGAATGAAAAAAACGGATTGTGAATATGTCATAATTGAAAACAGAAAAGAGGCAATTGGATATGCCTTGGATTTTGCAAGAAAAGATGATATTATTATTCTTGCGGGAAAGGGTCAGGAAACTTATCAGATTATTGGAAAAGAGAAGGTAGATTTTGACGAGCGCATTATCGTCCGTGAGCATTTGCTGAAAAAATGAGTCGTGCGCATGGATCAATTTATCATATGAACTCAGAATATTGCGGGAGGAAGGCAAAAATGCAGGAGATGACGGCGGGAGAAATTATAAAAACCACAGGCGGTGTGCTTTTAAGCGGGGATGAAAAAACACAAATCAAAGATATCACAACGGATAGCAGGAAGGCTTTTTCCGGAATGCTGTTTGTTCCTCTAAAGGGCAACAGATTTGATGGACATGATTTTATAGATAAGGCATTTGAGAGCGGCGCTGCGGCGGCAATTACACATAAAGATGTAATCGATAAAAGCAATAGGACTGTAATTAAGGTAGACGATACTCTCAAAGCCTTGGGGGACATTGCAAGGCTTTATAGAAGCAAATTCAAAATTTTCACCGCTGCAATAACTGGGAGTGTCGGAAAAACAACGACAAAAGATATGCTCGCAGCCGTTCTAAGTCAAAAATATAATACGCTGAAGACACAGGGAAATTTCAATAACGAAATAGGTTTGCCGCTTACGGTGCTGAAACTTGAAAAAATGCATGAAGCGGCGGTTTTGGAAATGGGAATGAGCGGCTTTGGTGAGATACACAATCTTGCATCTATAGCAAAACCTGATACGGCAGTTATTACAAATATCGGTATGTCACATATTGAGAAGCTGGGATCGCAGGAAGGAATTTTAAAGGCCAAGCTTGAAATTACTGATTTCTTTGATGAAAGCAATACGCTTGTTGTAAATTTGGATGATCCTTATTTATCATCAATAAAAGGAAAATACAAGATTGTCTCTTTTGGTATTCATAACCCGGTCTGTCATGTTAGAGCTTGTGACATAGTTGATTTAGGAGCGGACGGTGTTAGATTTTCAATTATTGCGGATGGTGAGTTGCATACGGTGCACATCAAGGCGGCAGGGACGCATAATGTATATAATGCCTTGGCAGCGGTATGCGTGGGCAGGTTATATGATGTGCCTATGGATAAAATTGTATGTGGTCTGGAAAGTTTTGTACCGCCGAATATGCGGATGAGCATTGAAACATATGGTGACATCACAGTAATCAATGATTGCTATAATGCTTCGCCTGCGTCTATGAATTCATCGCTTGCAGTGCTTGCAAATTTAAAATCTTCAAGAAAAATAGCTGTTTTGGGGGATATGCTTGAAATGGGCGAATTTGCCCCAAAGGCGCATTATGAGGTGGGGAAAAAGGCCTATGAATTGGGCATACAATGCGTCATTGCTGCAGGAGAGAATGCAAGGCAAATTGCAAAGGGAGCAATAGACAGCGGGATGGCGCAGGATAATGTAATGTTTTTTGATAATACACAAGGGGCTGCCGACTTTGTTGCTTCTTTTTTGCAAAATGGTGACGCTGTGCTTATAAAGGCATCAAGAGGGATGCATTTTGAGAATGTTTATGAAGAAATAAAAAAGCGAAAAAATAGTTGATATCCAAAAGAAACAGGGGTGTGTTGAATTTGTCAGAGAGTTTGCTACTTATGGTTGCCAAAAATGATGTTATGATGTCTTTATATCCGTTTGCGGTAGCATTTATTATTACAGGCATTTCGGGCTGGTATTTGATTCCATGGCTGCACAAGCTCAAATTTGGGCAAGAAATCAGAGAGGAAGGCCCGAATTGGCACCAGAAAAAATCGGGGACTCCTACCATGGGCGGGATTATGTTTATTATAGGAATAGCTGTAGCAGTAGGGCTCATGAATTTTAGTGTTCAGCCTCGTATGCTGTTGATGTTTGGAGTTTCTTTGGGCTTTGGATTTGTCGGATTTATAGATGACTATATCAAGGTTGTGAAAAAGAGGAATTTAGGGCTTACATCTTCCCAAAAATTCGGCCTTCAGCTTGTAATTGCTGGAATGTACTTAATTGCTTTGTATTTTATGAATTCTCTTGATACTGAAATTATAATCCCGTTTTCGTCATTTAAGTATACCGCACCCTTTTGGCTTTATATACCGCTTGTGATGCTTGTTGCAACGGGGACGGTAAATGCGGTGAATTTAACGGATGGTCTGGATGGCTTGGCATCGAGCATTACTATCGTTGTTTGCTTGTTTTTTGCGGTTGCTGCAGGGATAATGCTTCACACCGAAGAGATGATTTTCAGCGTTTGTGTTGTTGGCGGCTGTTTAGGTTTTTTGCTTTATAACAGACACCCAGCCAAGGTATTTATGGGAGATACGGGGTCCTTGTTTTTAGGAGGAGCGGTTTGTGCTCTTGCTATTGGCATGAAAATGCCGCTTATACTTGTGATTGCCGGTTTTGTATATCTGTTTGAAGCTTTGTCGGTAATCATGCAGGTAACGTATTTTAAGCTTACAGGAAAGCGCATATTTAAAATGAGTCCTGTTCATCATCATTTTGAAATGTGTGGATGGAATGAGAAAAAGATTGTGAGAGTATTTACATTCATTACACTTATTTTATGCGTGCTGGCGATATTTGCGATTTTGCCATCGTCAATTTTTCTAACAGAATTATAAAGGTGGGCAATATATGGGCAGAACATTGACAAAGCATACTCAAAGGCAGCCGGTGACTGCCACAAAATCAAAAAGTAAAGAAAAAAGAGCCACATATAGAGATATGGATTACACGTTCCTGCTGATTATAGTAATTATGGTGTGCTTTGGTTTGATTATGGTGCTTAGTGCTTCCACACCTGCGGCGAATGCGAAGGTGGGCAATTCGTATCAATTTTTCAATAAGCAGCTTGTATCGGTTTGCATAGGGCTTGCTGCGATGTTTACGATATCAAGGTTTGACTATAGAATATGGAAAAAATACACAAAGTTATTCATGATTATATGTACCATTTTATTGATATTAGTATTAATTCCCGGAATTGGAATGTTGTTTAACGGTTCGAGACGCTGGATACAGCTTCCAGGTTTTCAGCTTCAGCCTTCGGAGTTTATGAAATTGGCAATAGGGATGTATTTTGCGGCCATGATTGAAAAGGGAGGCGGCAAAATAACAAAAGTACGGGGGATGATGCCATATTTTGCTTGGATTGGCGTTGTTGCACTTCTTATGATGATGGAAACGCATCTTAGCGGAACCCTTGTTATTGTGGGAATTGCAATTGTTGTAATGATTGTAGGGGGAGCGCCGTTTTGGTTTTTCGCGCTGATGTCGGCACCCGGAGCTCTTGGAGTTTTTGCGCTTGCAATGCTTAGCCCTAATAAGCGTGCGAGAATGATAAGCTTTTTAAATCCTTTTCAGGACATCAAAAATACTGGCTGGCAGGTGGTTCAATCCCTGTATGCCATTGGTTCGGGAGGCATATTTGGACTTGGCCTCGGACAAAGCAGGCAAAAATATACATATCTTCCGGAACCGTATAACGATTTCATCTTTTCAGTTATTTGCGAAGAACTTGGACTTTTAGGGGCAATCCTGGTCATAGCGTTATTTATGGGTTTTATTATAAGGGGAATAAAGATTGCAATGGAGGCACCAGATACCTTCGGTTCATTGATGGTTGTGGGAATTGTCGCTCAAGTGGCGATTCAGGCGATATTAAATATTGCGGTTGCCACCTCAAGCATACCCAATACGGGAATATCCCTGCCGTTTTTCAGTTACGGAGGTACGGCTATTGTAATTTTGCTTGCCGAAATGGGGTTGGTATTGAGTGTGTCAAGGTATGGAAGAAAGTAGTTGAGGGGAGATTAAGAGAGTGAGAATATTATTTGCAGGCGGCGGAACTGGAGGGCATATCAATCCCGCTATATCCATCGCGAATTACATAAAGCAAAGGGATGAAAAATTTGAGGCTCTTTTTGTCGGTACGGAGTCGGGACTTGAAAAAAAACTGGTGCCTGATGCGGGATACAATATAGAATACATTGATATTAAAGGATTCAGCAGAAAGAAACTCTATAAAAATATTGAGGTTTTAATCAAGCTTTTTCGGGCAAACAGACGATGCATGGAGATTATAAAAAAATTTAATCCCGATGTGGTTGTCTGTACAGGCGGGTATGTAAGCGGCCCTGTTGCCATGGCGGCAAAAAAGCTTGGAGTGGGAGCGGTTATACACGAGCAGAACGTGTATCCCGGGTTGACGGTTAAAGCGGCGCAAAAATATGTGGATTATATTGCGGTTAGCTTTGATGAAACGATACGGCACATGAAAAGGGCGGATAAATGTGTTGTCACCGGAAATCCGATAAGACAAGAAATTTTGTCGGCAGATAGTAAAAAATCGAGAGAGGCTTTAGGGATAGGCTTTGACAAGCCTTTTGTGCTTATATTCGGAGGCAGCTTGGGAGCTGACAAAATTAATGATGCAGTGCTTCATATGCTCGATAGGGTAACTAAGGAGCAAAGATTTTACCTTATGTTTGGCACGGGGGACAGAAATTTTGAAAAATTCAGCGAGGGTATGGCTGCTGAAAAAATTATGCCGACGCCGGAGATGAAAGTTTTGCCGTATATTAATAATATGCATCATGCTATGGCGGCCGCCGATTTGGTTGTTTCGCGTTCTGGGGCAATTACCGTAAGCGAGATAGCGTCACTTGGAAAACCATCAATATTAATTCCGTCACCCAATGTAGTGAGAAATCACCAGGAGCAGAATGCTAGGGAACTTGAAAAAAATGGTGCCTGCGTTGTGATTGGAGAGAATATATTGACGGGGGATGTGCTTTATAATAAAATAATTGAGTTGATATCCGACAAAGAGAAGCTTAATCTAATATCTGCCGGCGTGAAGAAATTTGCGGTGGCTGATGCATTGGAGAGAATCTATGGTTTGATTTTGAAAGCAAGCAGGAAAACTTCGCATAGCAGCCGTATTTAGGCAAATGTAACACACTTTCCGCAATTGCATATTATAAAACATAGCACTGTTTAGAGG
>JAOAAV010000085.1 GCA_026418715.1 Clostridia bacterium | reverse complement strand
GTTTTTCCATCAGTTTTATACTCTGTAAGGAAATATTTTACAGCATCGAGCTTTGGATCACGTGCTTCAGTACGCGATAACTCTTTTATTATATTTACCAGATAATTTTTTTCTTCATATGTTAAATTTTCAACTTCGGATATAATTTTTTCAGTGTTTTCTTCATCTTCAAACGCTTCACGATTGAGCATGCGCTGTGCTGTTAATCGACCTGCAGCAAAACTAGAACAAATACGTTGTAAGAACAATGTTTTCATAAAACCTGCCGATTTTTTACGTTTCCTAAGCGATTGGGAGAACAATTCTGCTGCTTCATATGCAAGGTTGAACGGATGATTTGTCATAAGGCCTAATCCATCAACGAAATGGACACCAGTGTATGTTCCTGGCAGTGCTTCCGAAGTTGGATGTATTGTGACAGCAATTCGATCGAGCATTCCAGCTTCTTCGATTGTTTTACGCCGACGAAATACAGTGTGGCGTACTATAGGGTTGTTTTGTTTAAAGAAATTGTGGTCAAGTGTTTCGGAAATAACCTGTCGAATTGGGTAATCCAACGATGAGAATCCTTTATCACTAAAAAACTTGTCATCTGCTATTTGCAATAAGCTTCTAATGCGAGAAAAAACGGAGTGTTCGCGAGCAGGGGGTAGTGGGTTTTTTAAAAGCTCCCATGCTTTTTTTTCTTCCTGAGGTATATGTTCGCCTTTTATAATTGGCAATGCGTCTTCGCATTTACTCCAAATGCTAAAAGGGGTTTTGCCAAGTACAAATTCAGCACCTT
The DNA here is from genome assembly GCA_026418715.1 of Clostridia bacterium. Lineage (GTDB taxonomy): Bacteria > Bacillota > Clostridia > UBA1381 > UBA1381 > SKW16. Next base: position 2,598 of record JAOAAV010000085.1, on the reverse strand, counting down.
TGTTGAGTATTGCAAGCAAATCCCACAGTTCATATACTTCAGTTTGAATGGGTGTTGCCGTACCAAGAAGGAGGTGGCGTGTGCGCGGTGCGATTTCATACATAAAATGTAAAAGATTATTTGGCTCTTTTTCTCTTGCTCCCAATCCACCTCGACGGCGTGCTCGGTGAGCCTCATCTAAAATAATGGTACCATACTTGCGTGAAAGAAGATGCTTTTTCTCTTCGGAATCGTGAAATATTAGTCCAGTTGAAACGATTGCTATTTGCATTGGGCAGTTAACGATATCTTCTGCCCCACGAGTTTTGATTTCATGACCATAAGAATCGAGCCATACTTTTTTGTTGGTGAGCCACACAGCACTTGGAATACCCAGTTTATCCAAAAGTTCTGTTTGCCACTGAATTGTGAGTGTTGCCGGACATAGGATAAGAACGGGTCCATCATCTAAAAGTGCGCTCACCAGTCCAGCTGTTCCAAGAGAAAGCGTTTTACCTAGGCCAACTTCATCTGCAAGCAGAAGCCGAGCTTTTCCATAAACATCCCTATGCTCTAAAAACGTAGTGACAAAAGATCGTTGCCATGGTTGGAGTTGTTCACCTGAGCGATATATTGGAGCTTCTGCTAGGGCAGAAGCAGGTAATTTCATATCTGCAATATTTTGAAGTTTAACTTCAATGCGGTGCGATATTCGTTCTATTTCTTCTATGATTGATTCTGGTAAGGGAAAACCTTCTTCCCAAAGTGCATCGAATTCTTCTTCAACCCAGGAAACGCCTTCTGGAGATGGATCCTCCCATAAAATTTCATAGTTGTTGGCAAAAGCGCTTTTGCTTTCGTTTATTGAACCAAGAAAGCAGGTTTTTGATCCATCTTGTAACTCAATAACACCTGCCTTGCCATGAATAAATATTTTGTCTTTTGGGACAACTCTAATTTCAATATTTCCACGGGTAAGTAGCGTAAATAGCTTTTTGTATCGTTCACGATACAGCAATGCTTCAACCTCAGGAGAAACCTGATTCCATTTTTCTTTTAAAGCGACTTCGCGAGCGTATTTTGCAACTGCTATGTCAGCAGTATCAAGTTCGCTATTGCACACTATTTTGACTTCAGGTATATTTTCTATTGATTCGCCTACAAGCTCAAAAATAGAACTTCGGAAATATCCTGCTATGCGTTTGTAACTTTTTGCATTTCGAAGCTTTTCATTTAAAAAGACTTCATCAAGTTTGTGGCGGCGCGATGAAAACCTATTGATTGATAACATTTTTATCCAATTCTCTGATTAAGCACTAAATCTCGCAAAATGCGTGCGGCACTTGCCTCATTGGGACGTATGTGCTCAAGGTTTTTTGCCAAAAAGTCAGCAATGGCAATAACAGCTTCTCGTTTACTGCTATCGCCATAGTAATTTGATACGTTGTGGGTTAAGTGTTTTAGCACTTCATCGCTTTCAATGTCTTTTTGCAGTTCCATTATTGCATACAGTACTGCGCGCAGTATGGTATTATACAGTTGCGAGCCCTCATTCATTTCATCTTTTCCAAATTCAAGTGCACTCTTTAAGCGTGCACGATTTGCGCGGCGGTCTTGCATAAGTGAATAAAAGTCTATAACTTTAAATGCTTTTGCAAAGTTTTGATAGTTGTCCAGTGTATGAAGGCCGCGCGATTCAAGCTCAATCATCTTTAGATAAAAACGTTCTGGGTTTGTAAGCGATTGCCATATTTTACTTTCGATATTATGAGGTATCAGACAGCTGTTTGCGGTATTTACGGCAAATTCAATAAGTTCGTCTACAAAATTGGTTTCACCTTTCACCCTAGGGCGCAATGCTTCAGCAGTCATATCCCTGCCGTCGATTCTACAATATTTGGTAAGGACCTTAAGGGCCGCAGCGTATCCCGCCATTTGTATATCGGCATCTTCAAAGACGTTTTCGTCGCGATACAATCCTTTTGCCTTTTGGTTGAGGCCTGTTAAAAGATCTACTTGTTTTTTCACTTCTTCCTGTATTTCCCATGCCAAATCATCGCGAGTTGCGCGAAGCTCACCGTGGCGTTTGCGGCATACAAGCAACACCGTGCCTTTCACGTAGCTTCCTTCTCTAAGAGCGCTGTCGGTTTCAGTTACCACATACCATGCCGCAGTTACTTGTAAGCCGGAAGCCCATACAATATGGGCCATGTCGGTCCAAATTTTACTTGATTGATGGGTAAACATAATCACCTGCAAGCCATTGTCTGCCATACATTCGGTCATACGTTTGTAAGCAGCTACCATCCCACGGCGAAACTCCTCCCCTTCGCCTTTTATTGCAAGAGCCCTGCGGCTGTCCCACACCCAGTGGGCAAACTCTTGTGGAGGGTTTTTCCTCAGCCAGGCGATGAAGAACTCAAGGATTTCTTCGTATTTGATTGCATCGCCATAGGGCGGGTCGGTGATGAAGAGGTGGGAGTATGAACAAAATTCATTTGCTGCAATATTGAGAACATTTTTGTTTACGTTTAAAAAAAAATGTGGTAAATATGTAAAATCAAAAAAGTTTTTTATTGTGTTAAAAGAACGGCAAGTATAATTAAAAATAGTATTTAG
>JAOAAV010000051.1 GCA_026418715.1 Clostridia bacterium | reverse complement strand
CTCGTGGGCTCGGAGATGTGTATAAGAGACAGTCTGTGCAAGCAATGTAGCACAAGTATGTCGCGTGCAATGTGGGTTGTGTTTGGGTAATCCTAATTTGTCGATTAACGGATAATATATATTTACAATAATAATTAACCGTTATAGCCTCATGGTTATTTTTATATATTAACACCCCATCCGATGGATCATATCATCTCTTAAATGTGAGGTATGCTGACGCTTGCAAAAAAGCTCTAGGAAACGTCCGTATTGCTTGCGGCTTTCACTATTTGCGGCTGTATGTATGAGCTTTTGAAAAGATAGTCGTTTTCAGCCTTGATTTTCTCAAGTTGTTGGGAAAGCCCCACAATTTCGCTGCTGTTTAATTTAAGATCGTCCATGTCCAAAAGTGCCTTGACAGCTTTTGCGTTTTTCGCCCAAACGTTGGACTTGTACTTTTCAATGTTCCTGCCATATTCGCCCATGATCTTGTCTGTTGTGTCCTTCCCAAGCCTCAGATCTTCTGAAAATTTTCTCCGCATTTTGATTTTCTTTCTATCCGAGAGAGGAAGAACGTGCGATTAATATTTTGAATAAAATCGTGTAAAAATCGTGTACAGCTAAAAACGAGTACAAAAAAACCGCCCTTTTAGGCGGTTTTTAAAAATCTGGTGGAGATGGGGGGAGTTGAACCCCCGTCCGAAAATACATCCACTCGAGCTTCTCCGGGTGCAGGTTATGGTTATTGTTCCCTCAGCCGCAAGTCCACAACCAAACTTACAGCTTCGGTAGCTTTTAATTCATGACAAGCCCTAAAGCAAAAGCCTGTTCACGTTCATCGCTCGTATTCGCCCTAATCTAAGCCGCGATACTCAAAGACAGGACGGCCGCACTTAGGCAGCGTATGCTAAATTATCGTTAGCGTTTATTTTTAATTTTGGGCTGGTTAAAGTGAAACCCGACACTACCCGCTACTCAAGCTTCATTATCCCCGTCGAATCCGTTGCATCCCCATATATGGGTATTACATTATAACATGATTCTCTATGATATGCAAGATATAAATTGTCGTAAAACGCTCCAAATTGAGGAATATGCAGGCCCTAAAAACGCGAAATTCCATTACGCAAATCTTCCCCATTTGCGCAGAATATTTTAACTATTTCAAGTGCCAGTCGTTTTCCCAATCAGTGTTCAATTATGCCTTGGCTTTCTCCCATAAATCATCGAGATCCCTCAAAGAGAGATTCTTCATATCCTTTCCTTGTGATCTTGCCATATGCTCCATGCTTGAAAATCGATTTATGAACTTATTGATTGCCTTCATAAGAGCAATCTCCGGCTCCACTTTAAGAAAGCGGGAAACATTGACAACCGAAAACAATAAATCTCCCAACTCCTCCTCTATATGAACCTCATCATTTTCTGCTGTCGCCTGTGCCAGTTCGTCCGCCTCTTCCTTAATCTTCTCGAAAGCTCCTGATATATCGTTCCAATCAAAACCTGCAGCAGCAGCTTTTTTCTGCACTTTTTCCGCTCTCATTAATGCGGGCAGACTATGAGGCACATCATCTAACGTTTCGGTATATGTTGAAAGCCCTTTTTCCTCGTTTTTATTTTTCTCCCAGACTTTGAGCGATTCTTCGGCAGAACCTGCCTTATCATCGCCAAACACATGAGAATGACGGCTGATAAGCTTCGTGCAAACCTCACGCAGGCAATCGTCAAAATCAAAAGCGCCTCTTTCCTTTGCAATCTGCGAGTGAAAAACCACCTGCAGGAGAACATCCCCAAGCTCGTTTGAAAACAGTCTGTCATCGCCTGAATCTAAAGCGTCAATCGCTTCATAAGCTTCTTCTATCATGCTTTTTTTTATGCTTTCATGCGTTTGCGCTTTATCCCAAGGACATCCGTTCTCACCCCTGAGCGTCGAGACAATATCCAGTAAATCATCAATAGTATATTTTTTGTCCATTGTAAGGGCCCTCCGCTTTTAAAGTTCAGTATTATATTACCACACTAAAGTGAAAAATACAACTATAGGTGTGGAAATGATATGAAAAATCAACTAAAAGATACGGCGTAATGGATTTATCATAAAACATCAGCTATAAAAGCCGTTTTAGCAACGTTTGCATTGCTCATACAGCCATAAGAAAAATACGTGATTGCAATTTTCAAAATTTCAACATTGCAAAAATATGTTGTGATACAATTGATGGGTGACAAATAAAAAAGAAAATAGACTCCAATATGATATAATGTTAAGTGACAAAAAAACAAAGTATCAAAAGGAGCTATTTTCTATGAACAGTATAACATCAATAGCAAAGTTTCGTCA
>JAOAAV010000049.1 GCA_026418715.1 Clostridia bacterium | reverse complement strand
ACATCGCCCTCAACTATGGCAACATCGCCGCTTCTTACAACTCGTACGCCAAGGGCGTTCTCCATATCCGTAATTACGGATACTCTCGCCCAATTCGTTCCTATGCTTGTAATCTGACCTACAATGCCCTTGCTTGTCAATACCACACATTCCTCGCTCAAGCCATCGGCAGTTCCTTTGTCTATTACCAATGCATCATACCAATTATTCGGTTCATATGCAATAATTCTTGCCGCTATTGTGCTGTACTCCGACATGGACTGTTTTAAACCAAGCAAATCCTTCAATCGTTCATTTTCGGCTTTATAATCCTCAACACTTCTGTTTTCTTTTTGCAGCTCATTCAATTTGACTACCAAACGCTCATTTTCTTCTTTGTATTCCCTCATCTCCCAAATGAATGCAGTAAAATCATTCACTGCTGAGGCAATGTGTGAAACAAGCTTCTGCGCAGGCGAAAAGACAACCCCCACCACATTTGCAACAGGACTGCCTTTTATCATATTCGATATTCCTGCCAAAATAAAAACAGCTATCGTGATACTTATAGTAACAATAACTATTCTATTTCTTAAAAATGACATGACTTATCTTCGCCTTTCCGAATATTTCCTATCTGCCGTGCTTTCCTCTTCCGACGGAGGATTTAATCATAACATCAATATCCTCCAACGACTTTCCTGTCCCCAAAGCCACACAATCGAGCGGATTATCAGCAACATACACCGGAATACCCGTACACTGGGAAATCAATTTGTCCAGTCCCCGAATCAAAGCACCTCCGCCCGCCAAAACAATGCCTGATTCCATGATATCCGACGCAAGCTCAGGAGGTGTTTTTTCCAAAGTAAATTTTATAGCCTCAATCATTTCGCCAATACACTCGCTCATAGCTCTTCTGATTTCTGCGGCCGAAACGGAAACATTCTTGGGAAGACCCGAAACCATATCACGGCCTCTTACCTCATAATATCCTTCGTTACTGTATTGATAAGCCGAACCGAGCGTAATTTTAATCTCTTCCGCTGTTCTGTCACCTATATTCAAATTATATTCCTTTTTTATAAAGCTTATAATGGCATTGTCAAGCGCATTCCCCGCAACACGAATAGATTTGCAGGTGACAATTCCTCCCAAGGAAATCACCGCAACCTCCGTTGTTCCCCCGCCTATATCAACAATCATGCTTCCCGATGGTTCTTCTACGGGAAGTCCCGCTCCGATTGCAGCCGCCATAGGCTCCTCAATCAGACATACATCCTTTGCTCCGGCAGATATTACAGCCTCTTCAACCGCACGCTTTTCCACATCGGTAATACCAGACGGTATGCAAACAACAACTCTCGGCTTAAACAAGCTTTTTCCCGCCCCGCTCGCCTTTCTTATAAAATACCTTATCATTTCCTGCGTAACGTCAAAATCCGCAATCACCCCGTCTTTCATTGGGCGTATCGCTACAATATTTCCGGGTGTCCTGCCCAGCATTTCCTTAGCGTCGTTGCCTACCGCCAAAACCTTATTTTCATATTTATCAATCGCAACAACCGACGGCTCACGCACAATAATTCCCTTTCCCTTCACATGAACCAAGGTATTTGCAGTACCCAAGTCAATTCCTATGTCTTTAGCAAAAAATGACATCACAAAACCTCCTAAAAAATTCTAAACTCAAATTCCGTTTCAAGCAGTTCCGAGAGCGCTTCGATGGGGAGCCCCACCACATTGAAATAATCGCCGTGTATTTCCTTCACCAGCGTCGCGCCATACCCTTGTATTCCGTATGCGCCCGCTTTATCCATAGGTTCGCCTGTTTGAATGTAAGATCTTATTTTTTCATCCGAAAGACTTTTAAAGCACACAGACGTTTTTCTTACCGATGTCGCAGCAAAACCATCCTCGGTACGCATGACGCAAATGCCTGTATATACCTCATGCATACGGCCTGACAACAGACGCAGTATACGAAACGCATCATCCCTATCAACGGGTTTGCCCAAAATTTCGCCGTCAAGACACACAACAGTGTCCGCAGATATGATCAAGGCATCATTTATTCTCATATCCCTCGCTTTTGCCGCTACGGCATTTGCCTTCAAAAGAGAAAGCTCCTGCACAAACATCTGTGCATCTATTCCTTCTATGCTGTTTTCATCAACATCGCTTACAATAACCTCAAACTCAAGTCCTATGTCGGACAAAAGCTGTCTCCTTCTTGGCGATGACGATGCGAGTATTAGTTTTTTCATAATCTCCAACTACCTTGCAAGCAATTTATACATTACCATGGAAATAAGCACTCCTATGACGGATGCTATGCTGATTCTAACCGACAGGCCAAACGTTAGATGAAATATATAAAAATCAAACGCCATGGGAGAATTTGTATTGATACCGAATTCTTTAGCATAATTAAGCCATGAAAGCACATCGTAGCCTCCCAAAAGCTCTCCTAAAAAGCCGCCTACAACAAGACCTGCCAAAACAATAAAAAACCAGACCCACCCACTTGTCCTTTTCATAAAAAATCATTCCTTTTCATGTTCAGCGTCCCGTAGAACCGAAACCACCGCCCCCGCGCTCAGTTTCATCTAAGGTATCACATTCTGTTAGGGTCGCACGAAAAATCGGAGTGAAAACCAGCTGACCTACTCTGTCACCGGGTTTTATTATATAATCTTCATCTCCCAAATTAATCATGGGGCATTTCACCTCTCCACGGTAATCACTGTCGATTACACCGACGCCATTTGCCATAGTTACTCCATGTTTTAACGAAATTCCGCTCCTTGCATACATAAGAGCCACAACATTTGGCGAACTGATGGCTATCGAAAATCCACAGGGCACCAACACCCTTTCTCCCCTTTTTAAAATTATATCCGAATCTCCCGCATAACAAACATCAACTCCTGCAGATCCGCTTGTGGCATATTGGGGAATTACTGCATTATGTCTTAATTTCTTGATCTTTACGTCTATATTCATAGTTTCTTTAAATCCTTATTTCACTCCACGATAATAGTGTCCCCTTGTGAAAGAATTGTCAGGCAGATGAGCATCTTCTCCGCCACTTGATAAGGCACACTTATACATATTAATTATTTTATCACATTCTCCAAAATTTTCAACAGTAAATATTAATCTTAAACTTTTTATTTTTAGGCTTTTTAAGTCGCCAATTTTATCTGCCATAAAAATAGGCTTTGAATTCAGTAGTTTTGCGACGCATCCCTCGCTGCACATAATGGGGAACTCCTCCCGCCTTCTATCTCTCAGCGAAAATATATCCTTGCCGCCTGCACACACACCCGACGTTTTAACGGGACAATTTTGCACAAGCATAAGCGGAATTCTTCCGTAGGCAATCAACTCAAGCGGCACGGCCGTATTCTTCGACAACCCTTTAATCTCATTCAAATTAAGCTCTGGAGATACGGTTACTTCTTCAAATGCCGAATAAAAGTCGGCAGAAAAGGAGTTGAAAATGTTTAATCGATGGCTCCCATATATTTTTTTACCTTGATGCAAGAGTGCCTGCCACGGATAATGAACCTCAACCGCACCGACATCCACCATTTCCCTCGTTCCATCACTGTCAAGCTCTGTTTCCGGCAAAACGGTAACAATTTCAACATCTTCAGACATAGATTTTATTCTCCCTATGAGCTCCCTTCTGGCAAATATCCTCTTTATCCCGCCTTTGACCGCAGCTTTCGCCTGCTCCGCAGTATGCACCTGTGCTGTTAGCTCTATAACACACTGCTCTTTCTTCACATATTCTTTGGGCAAAATCGGATAGCTGAGGCGCTCCGGCACCGCTATTCTTTTGTCGGCAAGCATTTGTACGGCATCCCGCCTCACCCGATTGATTTCACTAACCGGAAGCGATATTCCCTCATCAATTTCAACCTGCACCTGTTCGGCGAAAAATACTGTGCCTCCAAGCTTAGTTACCTGTTCCTTGAGCCTGTTTTCATCCAGCGCTAAATTTACGGCATCTTCCGCCAAAACATCTCCGGCAACGCAAACAAAATTGCCGTCACTGTCGACCATGGTCACCTGCAATGCGCTCTGCCTTTTAAGCACAGCCCCAATATGCACTCCCACAAGACGAAAATTTGCATCCCTTCTGCACCTTTTTTTTAAGTCATCGCCGAATATGTTATCCCCAACATTTCCGGGCGTCGAAACACTCATCATCTTTTTTCCGGTCTGATGCCCGAAATATGCCTTTGTCAATCCGCTTCGGTTGAAAGCATTGAGCAAACTGTTTCTGTCTTCATTTGAAACCGCTTTTTCCGTATCAATATATTTTCTGTATATGCCCGTCACAGCCGCCACATACTCAGCACGCTTTAAACGGCCCTCTATTTTCAAGGATTTTACTCCAATGTCTTTCAAAACTCTTAATTCGTCAATCAATGCCAAATCCTTTGTACTTAGAAGATGCCCCCTATTTACCGTATTTGACTTTCTCAAAAGCTCATATGAAAGCCTGCATGGCTGTGCACAAAAACCCCGATTACCGCTTCTTCCGCCTATTATGCTGCTCATCAAGCATTGCCCCGAATACGAAACGCATAACGCACCATGCACAAATACCTCAATCTCACAGTTTGAATTTCGGCAAATATATTCAACGTCTTCTCTGCTAAGTTCCCGCGACAGCACCACACGTTCAAACCCCATATCGGCAAGGTACTGAACACCCGCCAGATTGTGAACCGTCATCTGCGTACTCGCATGAAGCGGAAGCTGCGGGACAGCCTGTTTGAAAATCTGTGCCGCTCCGATATCTTGTATTATCACAGCATCCACACCTATACGATTAAGTTCATATGCATATTCCGTCAGTTCGGAAATTTCTTTTTCCTTGATAAGTGTATTGACCGCAGCATATACCTTCACACCTCGCAAATGACAATAATCTACCCATTCTTTCATCTCTGCCGCATTGAAGTTGTCCGCACTTTGACGGGCGCTAAACCGTGTACCGCCTATGTACACCGCATCCGCTCCGCTTTGTACGGCGGCAATCAAGGCTTCCTTTGAGCCTGCAGGAGCAAGCAATTCCATATTATCCACTGTTTAAACACCGTTCCAATCCTACAGTTTGTCTATCATTTCCAGTATTTCCTTTTCTCTCTCCTCTTTTTCCTTCTTCAATGCCGAAATTTCATCTTCCAAGAGTTTTAATTTCGCCGTCGCCTCTTCCAGCTCCTTGGCATATCGAATCACCTGCTTTTGCAGGGAATTTTCGTTGGCACGGCACTTATAGTAATCGTCACACAAATTAAGAGCCGTTAAAATAGACGCTTTTTCCGTATTCAGGCTTGCATTGTGATCGCAAATTTCCTTTATGCGCTTATTTACATATTCAGAAAGCTCGACAATGTACTCTCTGCTCTCTGCAGCGACGATTGTATATTCTTTTCCGTTGATCGTCACCACAACTCTGCTTTTTTCCTCCGCCATACTATTTATCCCCTTCTTCGCGTATTAATAATTCTTTATACAGGCTTCGGCACATCTGATGCCGTCCACCGCAGCGGACATAATCCCTCCCGCGTATCCGGCGCCTTCACCGCAGGGGTAAAGTCCCTTTATATTTGATTCAAACCTTTCATTGCGCACAATTCGGACAGGCGAAGAGCTTCTCGTTTCCACTCCCGTAAGCACTGCGTCATATGCGGCAAATCCATGCAATTGTTTGTCCATAGTCCAAATTGCGCTTTTCATTGTGTCAACAATAAATTCCGGCATACACTCTCTCAAATCAGCCATTTCTACACCAGGCATATATGTCGGCTCCACATTTCCTATTTTCGTTGATGAACGCGCCCTTAAAAAATCGCCTACAAGCTGCGCAGGCGCCCTATAACTTCCCCCGCCTGCCGAAAATGCCGCCTTTTCTATTCTCCTTTGCAACTCGATTCCGGCAAGCGGCATATCGCTTTGAAAATCCTGCGGCGATACGCCAACCAAAAGTGCGCTGTTTGCATTTTTCCCATCACGGCTGTAACTGCTCAAGCCATTTGTTACAAGGCAGCCTTCCTCTGACGCTGCCGCCACAACCTGTCCTCCCGGGCACATACAAAAGGTATAGGCGCTGCGTCCTGTCGGCAAATGTACAGACAGTTTATAATCTGCAGCTTTGAGCTTTTTATAAAAATCCCCGTACTGACTTTTATTAATCATCTCCTGCAAATGTTCAATCCTTGCCCCAATCGAAAAGGCTTTCTGCTCCATGCGGACTCCACTTTCATACAGCATTTGGAAGGTGTCCCTTGCGCTGTGCCCGATAGCAAGAATAACTCTGTCAGTCATAATATCTCTGAAGCCCTGCTTTGTTTGAACCTTAATCCCACACAATCTTCCATTTTCCAAAAGAAGATATGATACCTTACTTTCAAAGTATACCCTAGTTCCCAATCTTACAAGCTCATCACGCATATTTTTCACTACAATTCTAAGCTTATCCGTTCCTATATGCGGCTTTGACAAATACAAAATTTCCTCCGGAGCACCAAAACGTACAAATTCCTCAAGTACTTTCCTGCAGCGCATATCCTTAATCCCCGTTGTCAGCTTTCCGTCTGAAAACGTCCCCGCACCGCCTTCTCCAAATTGTACATTGGAATTTGCGTTCAGTATTCCTTTATTCCAAAATATTTCTATGTCCCTGCTGCGTTTGTCAACATCACATCCACGCTCTAAAAGAATAGGCGCATAACCGTTCTGGGCAAGCACCAAAGCCGCAAACAAGCCCGCAGGCCCCGCTCCGACGATTACGGGGCTTGAAGATATTTGTGAAACGGTCGGAAACGAATACCTTTCTTCTTTTTCAAATACCACATTTTTTGTCTTGCATAAAGCTTCGTTTTTCGTTTTTACTCGGACGGAATATACATACTGTATATTGGACTTGTTTCGTGCATCCACGGCTTTTTTGGCGATTTCCCACGACAAAATGTCATCTGCTTTTATGCCGAGCATACCCGCCGCTTTTTCTTTTAGGATCTGAATATCCTCATCCAAACCAAGCTTTATATTGTTTACTCTAATCATGCTTCCTCTCCGCTTGCGGCCATCCCCGCCACATATCCCGACGCCCACGCCCACTGCAGGTTATAGCCGCCGCAATCTCCGTCAACGTCCAAAATCTCACCTGCGATATAAAGTCCTTTTATAAGCTTCGATTCAAGCGTATCCGGCAACACATCGCCGATATGGATCCCTCCGGCAGTCACCTGTGCATTGTTCCAAGACATTGTTCCTCTTGCCTCAAAGCTCCAACTTTTCACCTTCTCAGCAATATTTTCGGCCTCTTTATCTGAAAGAGTACTCGTCATACGTGATAACGGAAAAATTCCGCAAGCCTTGATAAGCTGCTGCCCCAAACGCTTGTTGAAAACGCCGACAAAGAAGTTTTCCAAGCTTTTATAAGAATTTTGTTCAATTCTTTTTTTCACTAAAGCTACTAACTCCTGCTTTGAATATTCAGGCATAAGATCAAGGATAACTTCCATCTTTTTATTTCTTGCCATTCCCCCTCCAATTCTTCTTGAAATCTGGAAAATAGGAGGTCCTGACAAACCGTACTCTGTAAACAGTACTTCCCCGTTTTCAAATAACACTGGCCTGCCATTTTCCGATGCGCAGACACCGCAATTGTGCTTTATTCCCTTCAATCCTCTGACAAACTCGGCATCTGTTCTTATTTGTACAAGAGCCGGAAAAAGAGGCGTAACTCTATGTCCCAAACGCCTTAAAATTTCATATCCGCTTCCGTTAGAACCTAAATCCGGAGCCGCCTTGCCGCCTACTGCAAAAATCACTTTATCGGCAAATAATACATCTTTTGCATAGGACGTAATCTTGAATTTTTCATTAATCTTTTCAAGTCCCGATACTTCGAAATTGCATATTGCATCCACTCCGAGCCTATCGAGCTCCATACGCAAAACATCCAAAACGGATGAGGCTTGATTGCTGTAAGGATATACCTTTCCATCCGCCTCAATTCTCGGAAGTATGCCAAGATCCGAAAAAAATGCGATAGCATCCTCGGCCGGAAAACGTCTAATAACTTTTTCCGCAAATTCGTGGTTTGCGCCGTGATAATTTTTTGAAGATGCATAAATATTAGTCATATTGCATCTTCCGTTTCCAGTAGCCAAAAGCTTTTTCCCGACACGGTCGTTGCGTTCTAATATCGTTACGTTAGCACCACTGCGCGCAGCAAAAACAGCGGCAAAAAGACCCGCTGCGCCTCCTCCTACAACGGCAATATTAACGCTTTTATCTGTATCCTTCATTTGTCAATTTTCCTTTTGTTTTCTTCTTTAATCTCTAATATGTCCCAAAAAATAATTTTTACTATGGCAAGTACGGGAACAGCAACCAAAAGCCCCAGCACGCCAAAAAAGCCGCCTCCCACCGTAACCGCAAAAATAATCCAAAGCGGGCTTATATCAAGCGAACTGCCCATAATTTTAGGACCTATTATGTTTCCGTCAACCTGCTGCAGGGCTATAAGAAAAATTCCAAGCCAAAGCGCTTTCGCAATCCCTCCCGTAAAAACGGTGATAATCATAGACAGCACAGAAGCAACAATTGCTCCAAAGTATGGTATCAAATTAAACAAACCAATCATTGCACCAAGCATCAGCGCATATTTTACCCTTAAAGCCGACATTAAAACACTTGCGATAGTTCCGACAATTACCGCATCAAGCAATTGGCAGGAAATAAACTTTGAAAAAATATCATTAACCTTCCTTGAATATTCGATAAAATTATCTGCTGTCTTTTGTGGTACAAATGCATATATAACACGCTTGAGTACACTTTTTATAGAATCTTTTTCCAGAAGCATATAAATTGATATGATAATACCCATGAAAACATTGATAATACCAGAGGTAAGTCCAACAACCCCCTGTGCATATGCACCGATCGAATTAATATCAACAGAGGAAAGGAGCTTTTGAATTGAATTATCCAGTGTCATTTCATCAAGATTGAGGTTGAGCAAAAATCCCTTCTCCTGAAGCTGTTTAACATATTCCACGGCAGAATCAAAGTAATAGGGAATATTCGCCCAAAGCTCCACAATATTTTTACTTACCGCAGGAAGCATAAAACTCAAAGCAGCAGCTATCAGCAAAACTGCAACAATATATACCAAAGCAACACTAAACTGCTTTTTGTGTTTTACCAAAAACACGTTCTTCGTCTTTTCAACTCCTTTTTCAAGCTTTCTGCATGGTTCGCTTAGAAGATACGAAAAAACAAAGCCCAAAATAAAAGGTTTTAAGACGCTTGCAAGCTGATGAAAAAACAAGCGTATATTCCCCAAGTTATCAAATATTTTATATACTGCAATTAGTGCCGCCAAAAACACAAATGCCATAACCCAGGTCGAATAACGACCAAACCTTTTCACTTTATCCATCCTCTCATCCATCATCCTTTTATTATATCAGATGAATATCTGCTTTGCAACACTTGAAGCAAAAAAAGGAATAAATCTGGGTGAAACAGGAGAATACAACAAAAAGGAGTTTGCGAAAAACTTTATTTTCGTAAACTCCTTTATCCGTTTTAGTCAACCATCTTATATATGAAAAGCTTACACCGCAAGCCGTCTTTTCCTTTTGAACACCACGATAGAACAGCCGATTATGTAAATCACTGCTCCGATGGCAATTGCCACTACCAAATCCGTAAAAATAGTAAGAATGAACGTGAGCAGCATTGTTAAAAACTGTGTTTTATTCTTCTTTTTGAAAAGATGTTCAAATACGTCCCATTCGCCCATATTAAACGCAACCACCGCAAGCACAGCTCCGAGGCTTGCAAGCGGAATATATTTTGCAAGCGGCATTAAAACCAGCAAAATAACAAGCAAGGTTAGTGCATGTACTATTCCCGCAATAGGTGTGTTTGCCCCATTTTTAACATTCGCAGCCGTTCTTGCGATAGCTCCCGTCGCAGGAATTGCACCAAAAAGTCCAGACATAATATTTGCTATACCCTGTCCTATCAACTCCGCATTCGCGTCCGTTTCATCATCTATCATCTTGTCTGAAACAACTGCAGACAACAGCGATTCAATTGCCGCCAAGAATGATATGGTAAAAGCTGACGGCAGCATTTTTATCATCATTCCGATATTAAATGCTGGAAAGGAAAATTTAGGAAGCGAAGACGGGATTTCTCCGTATGTCATACCTATTGTAGATACATTGATATGCAAAATATTCACAATTAAAGTTGTTACAACAATCGCAATAAGCGAGCCCGGAAGCTTTTTATTGAGCTTAGGCCAAAGTATAATAATCGCCACTGCAACTGTTGATATAATTATGCTGCATACATTGACGGTACATATATTTTTCACGTAACATAAAAGCTTTTCCGCCGCTTCAGACGGAACCGACGATATAGACAATCCCAGCAAATCCTTTATTTGCGTCAAGAAAATGACAACTGCGATGCCGTTCGTAAAGCCTGCTGTAATAGGAAATGGGATAAACTTTATGAATGTTCCCAACCGGCACGCACCCATAACAACAAGCATAATTCCAGCCATAATTCCGGCCAATATCAGTCCCGATATTCCAAATTTTGCAATAACACTGTAAACAACCACAACAAATGCCCCCGTAGGTCCGCCAATCTGCACACGACTCCCACCAAAAAACGAAATACAAAATCCGGCAATAATCGCGGTATGAAGCCCAACTTGAGGCGAAACTCCGGATGCTATAGCAAGCGCAATAGACAGCGGCAAAGCAATAATCCCCACTATCACACCTGCGGTAACGTCACTAATCAGCGACTTTTTATTATAGTTTTTCAAAGAAGCAAATAACTTAGGTTGATACATGATTCTCCTCCAAATATTTTTTCAAACACCTGAGTATAATCGGTGTTTTTTATAAAATACAAACAGGTCACATATCCGATATGTGACCTGTTTGAAGACACCCTAAAATTATACACTTATTTATTTGCTTCTTTCAATGTGCTGATTTGACGAATTTTGCCTTAAATTTCAAGATATTTTCAGCATATTCAATCAATTTTTTATTACAGTTCTCTATTATATGCAATCTGAAAATCCGGATATGCATTTACCAAGCCGTGTTCCTCACTGTCAAGGCCCGCAATTTCCTCTTCCGCACTAACTCTTAATCCAATAGTATGCTTTAGCGTTAAGAATAAAATAGTTGCAAGAATTGCTGCCCACGCAAATATGGAGATTGTTCCCAAAATCTGTACTCCTAAAACCTTGAAACCACCGCCGTAAAACAGTCCCAGTCCCACACTCTCTTCCGCGGAGAAAAGCCCGACGGAGATGCATCCCCAAGCTCCGCACGCACAGTGAACACCTACTGCTCCCACAGGATCGTCGATCTTAAGCTTTTGGTCGACAAACTCGATGATTACCGACATAAATAAACCTGCCAAAGACCCTATAATCAATGCTCCTACAGGGGTTACGGCATCACAAGGGGCAGTTATAGCCACGAGTCCGCCAAGTACACCGTTGAGTGTCATGCTCACATCGGGTTTTCCATGCCTTATCCACATATAAAACATCGTAACAATAGCACCAGCACAAGCGCTGATATTTGTCGTTATAAATACTTTCGCCGCAATCAGATATCCGCCGTCAGACAATTTTAAAGTAGATGCAGGATTAAATCCAAACCATCCAAACCATAGAATAAATACTCCAAGAGCGGCTATTACTATATTGTGTCCGGGAATAGCTAAAGACTTTCCACTTGCAGAATACTTGCCTATACGGGGCCCTAAAATTTTTGCTCCCATAAGCGCACAGGTGCCGCCAAGCATATGCACAAGTCCAGAACCTGCAAAATCGTGAAAACCAAGCTTCGACAGCCAACCTCCGCCCCATACCCAATGTCCGGCAATCGGATAGATGACCAAACTGATAATTACAGAATATATTAAATATGCCGAAAATTTTGTTCTTTCAGCCATAGAACCCGAAACAATTGTCGCCGCTGTGGCACAGAATACCGTTTGGAAGAAAAGCGATGCGTACTCCGTTCCTCCTTCTGTTGCCGCCGCTTCGGAAAGAGACGACAGCCAACCTGTAGGTGTTCCTATAAAGCCCCCAATTGATGTTCCATACATAAGACCATAACCGACTACCCAATACACAATACTTCCCAAGCAAAAATCCATTAGGTTTTTCATAGTAATGTTGCCGGCATTCTTTGACCTTGTAAGACCTGTTTCCACCATCGCAAATCCCGCTTGCATAAAAAATACCAAGACTCCGCCTACAAACAGCCATAATACGTCTATTGAAGAAATTATATCTTGCATAATAATCATCCTTTCAAATCGTGCCAGGAGCACAAAATCAAAATATTTCAACGTTTGCCTTATAAAAATTTTTATTCTGCACGTTTTCCATACAGTCAGGGCGAGATCTTTTATATGCAAACCAATAAAACGCTTAGTATTTCGCAAAATTCAGCCTCACACAGCGTTTTTTGAGGTGTGTCCGAAAGCTCTTTATTTCATGCAGAAAAAACTCTTTTGATTTTCAAGAATTTTCAAATACCTGCAAGATAAACATTTCAGGCGCACCCCAAAATTTTGCAAAAACCATACACAAAATTATAAAAGCGCTTCCTTATCTTCTTCGCCAGTTCTAACCTTTATAACTCTGGATACGGGCGAAATGAAGATTTTTCCATCCCCGATTTGTCCAGTACGAAGCACCTTAATTGCAGTATCTATAACAGTCTGTACCGGTACTGAACATACGACCATTTCAACCTTAATTTTAGGGAGCAAATCAATGCTGTATTCTGCCCCTCTGTAGGTTTGCTTCTGTCCCTTCTGTGCGCCATAGCCTAAAACATTCGAGACGGTCATCCCGTTTATACCGATTTTATTGAGCTCTTCTTTCAATTCCTCAAACTTGCTCTGACGCGTGATAATTTCAATTTTTGTCATTTCTGACATTACAATCGCCCCTTTCATTTACTAAGCTTAAAATTTTTTCGGTTTACAAGCTTGATAAACCAAAAAAGACGTGCAAGCAACTAAACTCAAGTTGCAAACACGTCCTTGTGTACTGTTTGTTAACGGCCATTAAACTTATTTTTATTATATTCTATGAGAAATTAATTGTCAACACCTTTCACTTATTTTTTGTTATTTATACATTTTCATTGTGTCTTATCAGTCTTTTAATATGCAAAGTTAATAAATGCTCAGCAATAACAACACATACGATGCGTCCGCATTCCATGGGAACTGGGCACACGCTAAAATACAAATAAACCAATTAAGACAGCTTGTTTCCAATTGTCCTAGTAAATCAAAATTGTAATATACAACAGTTTATAAAAAACTTTTATGAAAACACTTGATTTTTATATTAACCTATGGTATGATTCTATGGTTGAAATCGGACGGTCCTCTGCTTTTTAGTTGCGATAGCAATTTTGGTCGGCACGAACGTCTATGAATGAGAGGAGGGCTTAATGATGAACAATAACGAAATCATTAATGCTGTGACAAAAGACCAAATCAGAACAGACCTGCCGGAACTTAAGGTGGGCAACAATGTTAAGGTTTACGTTAAGGTTAAGGAAGGCAATCGCGTGAGAACTCAGATGTTCGAAGGCACAATTATTAAAAAGCAAGGCGGCGGTATAGCCGAAACCTTTACCGTCAGACGTATTTCCTACAACGTTGGCGTAGAGAAGACTTGGCCTGTTAACTCGCCCAACATTGAAAAAATTGAGCTTTCAAGAAAAGGTAAAGTCAGACGTGCCAAGCTTTATTATTTACGTGACAGGGTTGGCAAATCCGCTAAAGTTAAGGAAAAAATCTGATTTTTGTGCACAGGGGGACGTAGATGTCCCTTTTTGCTTATGCGAAAAATAATTTCAGTTGCGTACAATATTACATGATTGAGCAAAAACATATGGGAGGCTATTATGGACGAACAGCTTAACAATGCTCCTTTGAGCGAAGAAGACTCTGAAAAAGCTTTAAAAGAAAAAACAAGTGACTCTTTTAATTTAGGGAGAGAAATTTTGGAATGGGTTTACACAATAGCGATTGCACTTGCCATAACTTTTATCGTAAAGTATTTTGTGTTTGATGTTGTTCGAGTGGATGGACCATCTATGATTCCAACGCTCCAAAATAATGATAAATTGATCGTTACAAAGCTTGGGTATAAACCAAAAGCCGGAGATATTATAATTCTTGATTCTGCCTACAGCAAACGCCACGAATATATAGAAAGCGTTGAACAAGCTCAAGGTCATGAAATGACGTTGTTTGATAAAATTTCGTTTAAACTTAACACTCCAAGCTATTTGAAAGAACGCTATTACGTAAAGAGAATTATCGCACTCCCCGGACAAACCATTGATCTTGACAGTGAAGGACACGTTCTTATAGATGGACAAATTCTGAATGAACCCTATTATCAAGGCGTGACCAAACCCATTGATTCTAAAGTATCATTTCCTATTACAGTGGAAGAGGGCAAGGTCTTTGTTATGGGCGACAACCGTGGAGTAAGCAAAGACAGTCGTTCCTCCGAACTCGGACAGGTTCCGTATGAGGCAATTTTGGGGAAGGCAGAGTTTCGGATTTGGCCGCTTAACAGTATTTCTGTTCTAAAGTGAAAAAGTATTCATATATCTTTGGCCATATCCGTATAATTTGCATATTTTAAGGATAATATATGTCCGAGGTGATAATATGGCATTGGATGATGTTTTGTTTTATACGGAAATGGACAGGTATTTTTGTTCTCTACCCAAAGACGTTCAAGAAATGCTGATGGAAAACGGTGAAAATATTAATTCTTCAAATGATTTGTATGTCTATGCCGAAAGTCTCTTGGGAAATATAAAGAATATGTATTAGGTAAATTTTTAGGATTATGTGCAAAAAACAAAAAATCTTCAGAAAAACCGCTTAAAATCAGTAGTTTTTCTGAAGATTTTTTAATTGAAGAAATACTAAATGAAGTTATACCTTCTTGCCTTCAAATTCAGCCAGTGCTTTAACTTTCTGCATAACATGGTCAAACTGCATGGGAGTCAGCGATTGAGCACCGTCACATAAAGCTGTTTTCGGATTATTGTGTACTTCAATCATCAAGCCGTCCGCTCCTACGGCAACCGCTGCTTTTGATAAAGGCTCAATCATCCATGGGATACCCGTAGCATGGCTTGGATCGACGATTACAGGCAGATGAGAAAGCTTTTTCAGAACAGGAACCGCCGACAGGTCAATCGTATTGCGTGTAACAGTTTCAAACGTTCGTATGCCTCGCTCACAGAAGATAACGTTCGTGTTTCCGCCTGCCATAATATATTCAGCACTCATGAGCCATTCTTCGATGGTATTTGCCAGTCCGCGCTTGAGCAAAATAGGCTTGTCGCAGCGTCCAAGTTCTTTAAGAAGCTCAAAATTTTGCATATTTCTGGCTCCTACTTGAATGATATCCACATCACTGAATAAATCCAAATGTGTCTGGTTCATAATTTCCGTAACAATCGGAAGCCCCGTTTCTTTCTTTGCTTCTAAGAGCAGTTTAAGCCCGTCGGCATGAAGCCCTTGAAACGCATAAGGAGAAGTGCGGGGTTTGAATGCTCCTCCTCTTAAAAAACGCGCGCCGCTTTTTTTCACATCCTTCGCCACACTGATAATCTGCTCTTCACTTTCCACAGAGCACGGACCCGCAATTACGCTGAATGTACCTTCTCCAATTGTGTTCCCAGAAACCTGTATAATGGAATCTACAGGATGAAATTTTCTGTTAGCAAGCTTATAAGGCTCCGAAACACGCCTTACACCCGAAACTATTTCGTTTGCACACAGCATATCGGTATCGATTTTGGAAGTATCTCCGATAATACCTATAATAGAAGATTCTACCCCTTGACTGAAATGATAGCTAAAGCCCATATTCTCCAGCGATGTCAATAGCTCTGTTGTTTGTTCTTCTGTGGCACCCGGTTTTAAAATAATAATCATATCAATTTCTCCTTAGATAAAACTTTTTAATAAAAAAACCGGCAACCTGTCTAAGGTTACCGGCTTTGAATATACTCTCAAAACATACTTGGTAATCTTCGGACAGCAAAAAAACTCAAGCAAAAAATGCTAAAGTAATAATAAAAGTATTCTGCTGTCCAAAAAATAGCACGCATCTTTTTTCTTCCTTTTCCTCAAAAACTTATATGATTAGAGTTTATCAGCAAATATTTGCTTTGTCAAGACAGTATTTACAGTTTTATATAAAATCATTAAAATTGTTCAGTGCTTATATCGTATATTTGTTGACTTTTGGGAATATACGCAATATAATAGTGGATGTCTTAAATTCTCCCGTAAAGAAGGATTTTATATGAAAAAAAGAATTATCTTTATTATTGCTATACCTTTATTGGTTTGCCTAATATGGTATTTACAAAGAGAACGAACCTATACAAGCAATTTTTTTGCTCTTGATACAAGCATAGAATTAAAAATCAATACAACGTCCGACGGCAACAAAATTTTACAAAAATGCGAGGCACGTATTAGAGAGCTTGAAAATATCTTGAGCGCAACAGTCGAAAACAGCGATGTTTGGCAGCTCAATAAAAATGCGGGGAACGGTCAAAGTATCCCCGTTCATGCGGAAACTATTTACGTTTTGGAAACTGCCGCTAATGTAAGCAAGCTTACTGACGGCGCTTTTGATATAACCGTGGGAAATCTTGTTGACGCATGGGGATTTCGTACAGACAATCCCTCCGTTCCAAGTGAGTCTGAAATTGAGTCTGCTATAAATCTTATCAATTACAAGGATGTTTTTGTAGACGAAGAAAATTCCGCCGCAAAATTAATATACCCCAATCAGAAAATTGATTTAGGCGGTATTGCAAAAGGCTTCATTGCAGATGAAACGGTTTCTCTCCTTAAAAGTGAAAATATAAATTCCGCACTTATTAATTTAGGCGGGAACACCTACGCCGTGGGCAAACGTATCGATGGTAAAGAATGGACGGTTGGAATACAAAGCCCCATTGAATCGAATTCAATCATCGGCAAATTGAAGCTGACGGACAAAGCGGCCGTTACGTCGGGAGATTATCAGAGATACTTTGAAGAAAACGGCATACGCTATCATCACATATTAAATCCTCATACGGGTTATCCTGCGGAAAGCGGATTGCATTCAGTCACAATCGTTACGGAAAATTCCACGCTTGCAGATGCTTTTTCCACGGCATGCTTTGTCATGGGAACAAAAAAAAGCCTGCCCATTTTAAATTCGGCAGGCATAGATGCTGTTTTTTATGATACTGACGGAAAAATCACTGCAACGGATAATTTAAAAAGTACATTTGAAACAAACTAATTATTGTCTTTAGGCGGCTTTCCAAACATCGGAAAGCCTTCTTCATCATATCCGAAAGCTATGGCTCTTGTGTGCCTGTTCGGATCATACAAGGGATCTCCTTCAATTTCCTTATAGCTTCTGCAATGATAAACCAAAATATCTTTATCCTCATCCGTCGTGAAGCTGCTGTGTCCGGGACCGTACTGACCGTTTTCCTCGCAGGTTTTAAAAACAGGCTTCTCCGACTTATGCCAGTTGTTAGCATCGAGCAAATCGGCATTTTCATCAATCCACAGCAAGCCTATACAGTAGTTATGATCCGTAGCACTTGCCGAATATGTAACAAAAATTTTCCCATTTCTGCAAAGTACGGCAGGACCTTCGTTTACGAAAAATTTAACCTTCTCCCAATCGTATTCCGGTATAGAAATCATAACAGCCTTTGTTTCAAGCGTCCATGGATTCTTTGCTTTTGCTATATATAAATTGGAATTGCCTGGAATTGCACGGTCTCGCTGTGCCCAAACCACATACTGCTCATTCTTGTGGATGAAGCTTGTCATATCAAGCGAGAAATCCTCCCAGCCCGTATCCACCTGTCCTTTTTCAATCCACTTGCCTGTCATTGGATCTTCATCCTCACACTCAAGCACATAGCAACGATGTGCAAAGTGCTCATCAGCTCTTGCCGCTGCAAAATAAATATACCACTTGCCACAGATAAAATGAATCTCAGGCGCCCAAATATTATAACTCATGGGTCCCGACTCATGCTTTGTCCATATTGTCTTTACCTCGCCATCAGCTAACCCATTTAAGGTTTTTGCCCGCCTAAGTTCAATACGGTCATAAGCGGGAACAGAAGCCGTAAAATAATAATAACCATCACTGTGTTTATAACACCACGGATCCGCACGCTGAAGCACCAGCGGATTTTTATATTCTTTATTCATATACTTTCTCCCTTTGTAAAACTGCGCCGTTTTACATTTTATGTATTAATTTTTCTTTCTGAAAAAGGAAGGAACGTTAATTTCCTCAATTCCGGGCTTAATGCTCCTTTTAAAAATCGCATCATCCCCCGAAGCATCAAAAACCGGCACCTTTCTTTCCATTACATGCTCCGCATTTGCAAAATCAGTATTTAAATTCAATTTTGAAGAATTTAAGCCGGAATTTATTTGGGAGGACATATCAAGACCCGTCGCAATCAAGGTTACCCTTATTTCATCCTTCAAGCTTTCATCCATGGCCGCACCAAAAATAATCTCCGCACTCTGATCAACAAGTTCATGCACCATATCTGCCACTTCAGTGGCATCCATAAGCGAGAAGTCCTCGCCACCAGTCACATTAAGCAACACGCCCTTTGCTCCGTTAATATGCGTCTCAAGAAGCGGG
This sequence comes from Clostridia bacterium, assembly GCA_026418715.1. GTDB lineage: Bacteria > Bacillota > Clostridia > UBA1381 > UBA1381 > SKW16. The sequence goes on along the minus strand of JAOAAV010000049.1, from coordinate 4,229 downwards.
CTCTCAATCGCAGCACGAACAGCGTCCTGCGCCGCATTTTCACCTTTTCCAATTCCGACACCCATATGTGCGGCACCCGAATCCTTCATAATTGCCTCAACATCAGCAAAATCACAGTTGATAATTCCCTGCACCACGATAACATCCGTAATGCCCTGCACACCTTGACGCAACACATCGTCCGCCAATCTGAAAGCATCGTTGATATTGCGCTTTTTATCGGCAATCTTTAAAAGACCGTCGTTAGGAATAGTTACAATCGCATCAACGTTCTCGCTGAGAGCGGAAATACCTGCTTCTGCCTTTGTCATTCTTTGTCTGCCCTCAAATTTAAAAGGCTTTGTTACAACCGCTACGGTCAGTATACCCATACTTTTCGCAAGCTGGGCAATAACCGGGGCAGCACCTGTACCTGTTCCGCCTCCCATTCCCGCTGTCACAAAAACCATGTCAGAATCCTTTATGTTTCTTATAATTTCATCTTTACTTTCCTCTGCAGCTCTTTTTCCTATGTCGGGATTCGCGCCTGCACCCAGTCCTTTCGTCAACTTTTCCCCAATCTGAATTTTCGTATCGGCAAGCGATGTCTGCAACGGCTGACTGTCGGTATTGACCGCGATAAACTCAACATTTTTAATGCCCGCTTCAATCATTCTATTTACGGCATTGTTTCCTCCCCCGCCTACGCCTATTACTTTAATACGCGCAACACCGGTCTGTCCCGAAACTTCTAAGTCTATCATCCGTATATCCTCCTTAAATTCCTTATTCTTTTATTTTACCGTTTTGCGACCATTTATTCAATAGATATCTTCTAATTTCTGCAAGATTTTGAAACAATCTCGAACCAAATGTTACTATAGCTGCAAGTGACATATCTATATCAAGCTTGCTGCCTATAAAGGTTAATCCCGCCGCCAACAATGTATTGACTAAAAATCCTGACAAAAACACCTTTAAATCAAAACATCTTCTACAGTATGCGCTAATTCCTCCAAAAACAGAATCAAGAGCCGCCAGAATGCCTATCGCTGCATACTTCGTATACTCAGGCGGTATATGAACAGGAGCAATAAAAGCGATTAACAAACCTAACACGGCGCCAATCAATATAATCATTTTTTTGCCCCTCCTTCCTCAATCACTGGAGTGGCATATTTAAAGTTTATGACGCCCGTATACCTTGGTATTTGCAGCTTGCTTGACTTTTTTACAGAAATATTGACATTCCAGCTTTTTAAATAATCCGACACCCCGCCTTTGATCAAAAGCGCTGCTTCAAGCGTATTGGGATCTCCCACAGCCTGTATTTCAAACGGCGGCGCAACCTTTACGTCATTGACCATAATGGTGTTTCCTACGCATCTTATTGCCGTGGTGCTTATTATGCGCTGACCGTTTATAGACATTGCCTCCGCCCCTGCCCCTGCAAGCTCCGTCGTAACCATTCTAAGATCTCCGTCATGCACAATGTACTCCTCATAAGAACCCTTCTGTATTTCGGATGCCGGCTTTGTGCTGTCGGTCAAAACAACTACAACGCCCTGCCCCTCCACCTCGGTCATTCCGGCGAGCAGCCTTGCTTTATCAAGTTCCTCTTTCATAACCGTATTAAGCTCCCCCTTGCTTGTTGCCTCTGTTCTGTAAGCTTCGAGGCTTCTTTGAGATTCCAAAAGCTGAGAGAGAATGTCGGCATTTTTTGCCTTCTCATTTGTAAGCTGATTCTGCAAATCCTCCACTCTGATTTTCTCAGGTGTCTTTACTTTATCATTTATCTTAACGCTGTTTATTTGACACGTTACGGCATAAACCATAATCATGCACACCATACCTATTGCCAGCTGCGCTAAGGTCATTTTCTTCATTACATTCGTCCCTTCCCTACGGTGTATAGACTGCTTTCCCCGAAACGCTCAGGTCAACCGTTCCCCTTGAATTATCAGTTAGACGATTTCCTCGTATAATTTCGTCAAACAAACGGAGCTTTTTATCCAAATCCAGCACACTACCGCAAAGTACGTTCAATCTGTCATCATACCTAAAAAAAATATCAGTAGTATTTTCTACCGAAATTCTGTTCACTCTTTGTATGAGGCCTCTATTTGTCATCTCGTCTATACACAGTAATATTATATCAAATTTATCAGATTCGTCAATCTCTAATTTGCTTCCAATGCTATATTTTTGCAGGCTTAAACCGACAATTTCAGGCACTCCTGCAGCAGGCTCCGAAAGCTCCTCAAGCACCTTGCAATTTTTATCAATCGCGATATATGAACTATTTACTTTAGCATATGCGCTCACCGTACATTCCGTAACGGTGATTCGCACAGACGGCGGATAAAGCATCCGTTTTATTTGAAAATCATTAAGATACGCGATGGAGGATAAATTTTTTTTCACCTGACGTATATTCACTTTAAACAAATTCTCGCCAAGTTCGATTCCCGACTGTGAAATAATCAGGTCAGACTGAACCTTATTATTTCCATATACGCTTATGCCCTTTACATTGAATAAAGGAGTAAGAAACATAAGCGAAAGCATGCCAGCCGTCAACAGCACAAACAAAAGCATAGTCAACCTGATTTTCGATGTGCGGCGACGGCGACGCTTGCGCATATTATGACGCATCACAATATCTTCATAATTTTCTTTTCGTACCTTGTTTCTCTTTCGTACTTTGCTCATGCCTTCCCTCCTTTGCCTGCTGGAGAAAATACCGCCTAATGCAGTATAAGCTTGTCTTAAAAGTATGTACAATGAAACACAGTTTGGGGTGTTTCATTGCAGTGGTTAATATTTGTATTATGCCGTTTCGATTTTCAGGCTATGTAATAAAACAGGTATATGTAGAAAATAAAAAACCGAAACGGTATCATCTGTGTCATCAGCAATTTATTCTTTTGATGTTTCCGTTTAAATATCCGATGTACTTTTCTATATCCTCATATCCTCTGTCAATATATTCGACATTTGAAATTCTTGTAATACCGTCAGCGGCTAAACCGGCCACGACAAGTGCTGCGCCTCCGCGCAAGTCCCTCGCACTTACGTTCGCACTGCTGAGTTTCTTTACTCCCCGCACTACTGCCACTCTGCCGTCTACCTGAATATCCGCTCCCATTCGAACTAATTCCTCTACATGCTTATAGCGATTTTCAAATATTGTTTCAACAAATATGCTCGTTCCATCCGCAATTGCCGCAAGTGTCATAAAAGGCGACTGAGTGTCAGTGGGGAATCCGGGATACGGCATGGTTCTTAGCATCGGAATTTCTTTCAAGCATTTGCAGGGATAAAGTATGATTTTATCTTTCTCAGATGTTAATCTACATCCCATATCTTTAAGTACATTTATCATTGCCTCCATATGAGCTGGGTCAACACGCTTTAAGACAATACTGCCTCCCGTTGCCGCTCCGCAGGCAAGATAAGTCGCCGCCACAATTCTGTCTGTGATAATGGTATGCTCGGTACCGTGAAGTGTTTGGACACCATCTATTTGTATAACACTGCCCCCAGCTCCCGAAATTTTTGCCCCCATATCGTTTAAGAAGTTCTGCAAGTCCACAATTTCAGGTTCCCGTGCCGCATTTGTAATTGTTGTAGTCCCTTTTGCCCTACAAGATGAAAGCATAATATTCTCAGTCGCTCCCACGCTTGGAAAATCCAAATGAATATTTGCTCCTTTTATAACATTTGCGCTGCACTCTATATAACCGTGCTCCTCCTTGATTTCTATGCCAAGCTGGCGCAGTGCCTTCAAATGCAAATCAATAGGCCGGTTCCCTATTTCACAGCCACCCGGCATGGACACCGTGGCCCTCCCAAACGTATTAACTATCGCACCCAAAAAAATAATAGAGGAGCGCATCTGGCGCATAAGCTCTTCGGGTATTGTGAATTCCTTCAAGCTTGATGAATCCACAGTCAAGGTATTTTCTTGTCTTTTTACTTTACATCCAAGATATTCCAATACTTCAATCGTTTTATCTACATCTCTGAGTTTGGGACAATTATAAATCGTATTCTTGCCGCCATTCATGATTGTTGCGGCAAGTATAGGAAGGACAGCATTTTTTGCTCCTTGAACCGCAATCTCTCCCTCGAGCTTTCTGCCTCCTTCAATTGCTAACACACTCACCTTTTACACCTCCGCATTTTGCTATTTTCCGTCTGCTTTTTGGAAAGATTTCGCCCCCTCTAAACAGTGCTATGTTTTATAA
>JAOAAV010000014.1 GCA_026418715.1 Clostridia bacterium | reverse complement strand
GTATGAAAACAGGGATGCGGCAAATGCCCTGTTCCGGGATATCTATAATACCGTAAAAGCATATAACCCGCAGAAACTCGTCAACATCTGCCTGCCGGGCATGACCGGAGTTCAGGGGTCGGTTGGCGGCGAGAACTGGTGCGTATATTCAGACCTCGATCCGTACTGTGATACTGCAGCCATTATGAGCTACGGCATGGCGTGGGCGGGCTCCGCTCCTGGGCCAGTATCTCCCCGGGATTGGCTGGAGGGCATCTACGATTATGCTGTTACTGCTATGTCGCCGGACAAGATATTCATGGGGCTGCCTGCCTACGGCTGGAACTGGCGGATCCACGACACGCCCGAAAACCTCGGGGTCGCCTATCGCGGAGTGTCCAACACCTACTATGCGGCCAAATACTGGATGACGGGGGTTTACAATTTTACCGGCGACGCGCCGCCCCAGCCGTTCATTCCCATTGTCGCCTACTGGGACGACTACAACAAAGTGCCGTGGGCGCTGCCCCATGTGTACGACTACATGGAGGGCTGGGACGCCGTATCCTGGGAATACCCGCTGCAAAAGGGGGTGTACAACAGGCGGAGATATTTGACAGGCTACGGCAAGGAGCAGAAAACAGAGTTCGGGAGCGTATATATTGACAAAAACGGCGTTCCGGACGAGTATGAGGGAAATGTCATTGTGGCGGAGGGTATGGCTTCGCTTGGCGATGCGGAGGCGTCGGCGGAGTACCGGTTCGAGATACCGGAAGCGGGATATTATGATATCGCGGTCAGGCTTTGCTTTCCCTATTGGGACAAAAATGCGATTGCGGTTTCCATGGACGGCAATGCGAAGACCTTCAGCGAAATCCGCCTGTGGTGGCCGTACTGGAGAAGAATTTGCTGGTTGACACTTGCGAAGGGTGTATTTCTGCAAGAGGGAACGCATGCTGTCAGCATCAGCGGAGGAGTGCCGGGAGTCCAATTTTACGGATTTCGGGTGTGCAGCAATTTTGCAGAGTACCCTTTTGCGGGCGAGGCGGCATATATGCTGTCTCCCCGGCAGTTTAAGGATGTAAACGGCGTGATGGCGTCTCCCGATAAGGGGTTTAAGCTGACCTTTGAAATGCTGCGCCGGAAACCCGACTCGGCACTTATCTGGTATGAGGATTTTCGGGATAGGAACATCCTGCCGGAAAATTACTGGACGGTGTTGAATGGTGAGTGGGATGTTTGGCAGGATCCGGATAGCACAGAAAGCCGTCCATATTCCCAGCTTGAAGGGCATGGCGAGCTTGCATGGAAGTACGGCGGCTTTTCCGACGTCCATATCAGGGCAAGGCTGGCCTTCCCGCAAAACGGCGGCGGCCGGGCGGGAGTGTTCCTCGGCGATATTTTCTGCTGTCTTAATTACGACAGGCAGAGGATCGAACTGTACCAAGGCACTTCCCTTCTTGGAAGTTATTCCACAAGTTTTTCTAAGACTCCGGACAGCGAGATCCGCACAAACCCGAACATGTACACCATTGAGATGCGAAAACGCGGCAATACGGTAAGGGTCTATTCAGGCGCAAGCTCAACCTTGCGCTTCACGGCGGCTGTAAGCAATGCAAGCGGTTATGCCGGAATCCGCTCGGACAGCCGGATAGTATGTGAGCTTCTGCGGCTTGGCGACGCGTGGGGTTATGAGCCGTATGAACGCTTTGACGCGGAACTTCTGGACGGCACAATAACCAGCTTTGGCAGGATTCCCCGCACCGGCGTCACGTGGGACGAGGAGTTTCAGGTGTTTTCGGTAAACATTGACGAGGAGGAAACAGCCACGAGAACGGAGGATATATCGCTGGACTATGATTTCTTCCACTCGCAGCTTTTAGAGCTTTCCTGCGGCATCGATTATCTCGTCAAAATCGTCCCGAAGGACGTCAACATCTGGATATCCCGGCTCTTTCTCGGCGACGCGGACGGTTTTTCCATCCTGTATTATCAGGACGTGGACAGCCTTGTTTACTGGGCGAACGAAGCGGCTTACCGCTGGAAACTGCGCGGCATCGCCCTCTGGTCGCTCGGGCAGGAGGATATGCGGTTGTGGGAGGCGCTTCCGAAGCAGATATAAATTAGAATTTTTATTTATTCAGCGCTTTGCTTTATGGCAGGGCGCTTTTTATATGACAAATTTGATTGAAACGGAGGTTTTAAGACAATGAAAACGGTATGGAACTGGGTGCAGGCGGCTTTTGTCACCATCGGCGGTTTCCTTGGCTGGTTTCTCGGCGGGCCGGACGGGTTTCTCTATGCCCTCATTGCCTTTGTGGCCGTCGACTATCTGACCGGCGTGATGTGCGCGATTGCGGACAGGAAGCTTTCAAGCGAAGTCGGGGCCAAGGGCATCTTCAAGAAGGTGCTCATTTTTGTGCTGGTGGGCGTGGGGCACATCATCGACAGCCAGGTGCTCGGAAACGGCGGTGCGGGGCGGACGGCGGTCATCTTCTTTTATTTGAGCAACGAGGGCATTTCCATTCTGGAAAATGCCGCGCACATAGGACTGCCCATTCCTGAAAAGCTGAAGAATGTGCTGGAACAGCTTCATGGCCGCAGCGAAAAGGAGGAAGAAAAATGAACCTGCACAAACTTATCCTGACAAACAACGCCTGCTATAAGGCGGGACGGACTATTGTCCCGAAGGGCGTCATGGTGCATTCCACCGGGGCAAACAATCCGTGGCTCAAGCGCTATGTCGGCCCGGACGACGGGCTTCTCGGCAAAAATCAGTATAACAACCACTGGAACCAGGATAAGCCGGACGGGCGTCAGGTCTGCGTCCACGCTTTCATCGGCAAGCTGGCCGACGGCAGCGTTGCAACATACCAGACGCTTCCGTGGAATATGCGGGGCTGGCACTGCGGCGGCTCCGGCAATGACACTCACATAGGGTTTGAAATCTGCGAGGACGGGCTGAACGACGCTTCATATTTTGCCGCCGTCTACAGGGAAGCCGCCGAACTGTGCGCTTATCTTTGCAAGGAGTACGGGCTTACCGAAAAGGACGTCATCTGCCATTCGGAGGGCTATAAGCTGGGCATTGCCTCCAACCACAGCGATGTGATGCACTGGTTTCCCAAGCACGGCAAGTCGATGGACACATTCCGAGCAGAGGTTAAAAGGCTTCTCTCGGTGGCAGAAACATCAGCTTCAACCGAGCCGAAAAAGCTTTATCGTGTGCAAGTCGGTGCATACTCCGTCAAAGAAAACGCCGAAGACATGCTCAAAAAAGTTCAGGCAACAGGATTTAAGGATGCTTACATTAAATATTCGTGATAACCATTTTCAGGCTCGTGGAGCGTAAAAACTCTGCGGGCTTTTTTTATTTGATAGGTGTATAAAGAACTCCACTTTTCTCCGTATAGCGAGGAGGTGGTTCGTCATGATGAATGAACAAAAGCATGAACCGGTACGTAGCCCTCTTGGCAAAGGATTGAGAACTGAAGGTGGTATGAATTCTACTCATTCGCAGGAACAAATGCAGCGCGAGGTTGATTATGTGCGAGCACAGCAAATACTCACTTCTATGCTTGAGAAAGGTTTAATTACCTTGTCGGAATTCAACAAGATAACCGAATTGAACCGTAAAACTTTCTCGCCACTATTGGCTGAGATTATGCCTTGAAATCGTTGATATAACTCGGTTTCAGAGGTAATATGTCACACTGACCAAGGAGGTGAGAATTTGAAAAAGGTAACGAAAATAGCTCAAAACACTACTGACTTAACCGAGCAGGCCAAGTTGCGGGTTGCGGCCTACTGCCGTGTGTCTACAGACAGCGATGAACAGCTCGAAAGTCTGGACACTCAAATAAAGCATTACGAATCCTACATCAATGCAAATCCTGAATGGGAGTTCGCCGGGCTTTATTATGACGAGGGCATCACAGGCACAAAAAAGGAAAAACGGCCAGAGCTGCTTCGGATGATTTCCGACTGTGAAAATAAGAAAATAGACTTCATTGTGACGAAGTCTATCAGTAGATTTGCCCGAAATACCACCGACTGCCTTGAACTGGTCAGAAAGCTGCTTGACCTTAATGTTTTCATTTATTTTGAGAAAGAAAACATCAACACAGGGTCAATGGAAAGTGAACTCATGCTGTCAATCCTAAGTGGACTGGCTGAAAGCGAATCGGTTTCCATTGCTGAAAATAACAAATGGTCAATAAAGCGCAGGTTTCAGAATGGCACCTATAAAATTTCCTATCCGCCTTACGGCTACGACTATGTGGATGGAGAAATGGTTGTCAATAAATCTCAAGCTAAAATTGTCCGTCTTATCTTTTCTGAGATTTTGGCCGGCAAAGGTACCCACAAAATTGCTGACGATCTGAACAGGCGAAAGATACCAACCAAAAAAGGCGGTCGCTGGACGTCAACAACGATACGCGGGATGATCAGCAATGAAAAATATTCAGGCGATGTCATTTTCCAAAAGACTTATACTGACGAGCACTTCAACCGCCATAACAACCATGGAGAAAAAGATCAATATCTAATTCGGACTCATCACGAGCCGATTATCAGTAATGAGGAGTTTGAAGCCGCACAGGATATTATCGAACAGCGCGGTAAGGAAAAAAGACTGGAAAATCAAAACAAGAAGTATCAGAACCGTTATTCTTTTTCAGGCAAAATAATCTGCGGTCAGTGCGGCGGAACCTTTAAAAGGAGAACCCATGCGAGCGGCAAACATAGAATTGCGTGGTGCTGCTCCACTCATATAGCAGACATCAAAAAATGCTCTATGAAATATGTTCCGGAGTCCGATTTGGAATATGCGTTTATTACCATGATGAACAAGCTCATATTCGGACATGAAACTGTCCTAAAGCCTTTGCTCATCAGCCTGCGCGGAATGAATTCCGATGAAACTCTGGAAAACATTCGCGCGATTGACAAGAAGCTAGAAGAAAACGAAAAGCAGCGAAATGTACTGGTTGTGCTACAGACCCGTGGTTACCTTGAGCCATCTGTTTACAATAAGAGCAACAATGAGCTTCTGCAGGAGGCAAAACGGCTGCGCCGTCAAAAAGAATCCATAACACGATTTCTGAATAACGACTTCCAGAACCTAAGCGAGGTTAGTGCTCTGCTGCAGTATGCTGCTAGGACATCAATGCAGAAGAGCTTTGACGGTGAAGTGTTCTCCCGCTTTGTAGAGCGGATTCATGTATATTCGCGGACTGAACTCGGCTTTGAGTTAAAATGCGGAATTACTCTAAAGGAAAGGCTGGTGAGGTAAATGAGTCACACACCATTCGGCTACCGGATTGAGAATGGAAAAGCCGTAATTGATAAAGAAGATGCGGAGCAGATAAAAACTTTATTTCAATCCTACCTGAGCGGCGATTCATTGGCAGAAGCCGCAAAGAAAGCCGGAATTAAAGCTTTCCATTCCGGTATCGGCAGAATTCTTCGAAACACCCGATACCTCGGTGATGAGTTTTATCCGGCAATTATTGACAAAGACACTTTCAACATTGCCGAGGCAGAACGAATTATGCGAGCGGAAAGGCTCGGCCGTATCAAAAAACCTGAACAAGAAAAAAAGACCGTCTATCCTACTGCCTTTCGCGTGAAAGAAGGAGCGGAGGAATTCGACGACCCATTCGCGCAGGCGGAATACGCCTACAGTTTAATTGAAACGGAAGTGAACAAGAATGGCAGCAAGTAAAAGCGTCACTGTGATTCCAGCAAGGAAGCACGCTCTCAAGAGCAAAGACGAAGAAAAGCCGAAGCTCCGCGTTGCTGCTTACTGTCGTGTTTCCACGGACAGCGACGAGCAGGCTACCAGCTATGAAACACAGATTGAACATTACACCTCCTACATACAAGGACACCCCGACTGGGTGCTGGCGGGAATTTTTGCGGATGACGGCATCTCGGGCACCAACACCAAGAAGCGTGAAGAATTCAACCGCATGATTGACGAGTGTATGGCTGGTAATATCGATATGATCATCACAAAGTCCATCAGCCGCTTTGCCAGAAACACGCTGGACTGTTTGAAATATATCCGGCAACTAAAGGATAAGAACATTCCGGTCTACTTCGAGAAGGAAAACATAAACACAATGGATTCCAAGGGCGAGGTTATGCTCACGATTATGGCGTCCCTTGCGCAGCAGGAAAGCCAGTCCTTAAGTCAGAACGTGAAGCTGGGACTGCAGTATCGCTACCAACAGGGTGAAATCCAAGTCAACTGCGCACGATTCCTCGGTTATACCAAGGACGAAAACAAGCGGCTGGTGGTCGTACCGGAGGAGGCAGAAATCGTAAAACGCATATATCGGGAATACCTTGAAGGCGCTAGTATGCTGAAAATTGCCCGTGGGTTAGAAGCCGACGGCATCTTAAACGGTGCAGGCAACAAAAGATGGCACACCAGCAACATTAACAATATTCTGCGAAATGAAAAGTACACCGGAGATGCTCTTCTGCAAAAGACCTACACGGTAGATTTTCTTACAAAGAAGCGGGTCAAGAACAACGGCATCGTACCGCAGTACTATGTAGAAAACAGCCATGAAGCCATCATCCCGCGTGAAGTTTTCATGCAGGTGCAGGAGGAGCTTATCCGCCGCCGAATTGTCCACACCAGCCCTAGTGGGAAGAAAAGGACCTTCAGCAGCAACCACTGCTTCTCTCAGATAGTCATCTGCGGCAAATGCGGCGAGGTTTTTCGCAGAGTGCATTGGAACAACCGAGGAAAGAAGTCAATTGTCTGGCGTTGTGCCAGCCGGTTGGAAAACACCGGACTTTTCTGTGATGCACGCACTGTGCCGGAGATCCAAATCGAGCAGGTGATTGTCGCCGCTATTAACCAGACACTTTGTGAAAAGGGCAGTTTTCTCACTACTCTGCGGGACAACATCGCTGCCGTCATAAATCGCGAAAGCGACAAGACTATGGCGGATATCGATAAGCGGCTGGAGGAACTGCAAACGGAGCTTCTGAAGCTGGCCACATCCAACGCGGATTACGAAAAAGTCGGCAATGAGATTCACCGCCTGCGTGACCAAAAGCAGAAGCTGCTCCTTGAAAATGCCAACCGCGATGAACTCAAAAAGCGCATAGCCGACATGAGCACATTTTTAAAGAAGCAATCCACCGCTCTTACTAAATACGACGAGCAGCTTGTCCGGCGATTGATTGAGAAAGTTACGGTCTTCGAGGACAAATTTACTGTGGAATTCAAGTCGGGTTTGACGGTGGATGTAAATGAATAAAGTAAGGCAAAAAAATACTTTCCCAGCATTCAATAGCCGGGGAGTATTTTTATGTCTTTATTTATAAAATTCTTCTTCATCGGCAAGACCTGAATATTGGATATTATAGTACGTTTCCCCATTATATTCATAAGCTGTATATGGATACCAATGATTGTTTTTTAAGGTTTCCTTTATAACAGGTTTAAATTGAGCCATCGCTGATTCACGAGTATATTGGTCTGCTGGAAAAGGTATATGATCATAGCCGGCATCATATCCAAACTTTTTTGCACTTATAATATGTAGCTTCACTTCAATCCTCCTCAATTACCATTATTAAGCTATCAAAATCTTATATGCCAAGAACTGTAGCAATTACTCCAAACACAATCAGCACAGCCAATAGGCCAAGCATTATTAACATCCATTGTATTTGTTGCTTTTGTTTAAGCTCTTCGTTCTTTCGCTTTTCCTCCTGCTTAATTTGGTATCTTGTCTTTTTGGCAGGAGTTTTAGCCTTATGTTCAAGGCCTTTTTCTACAAGCCCTTCAACATCAGCTTCCAAGCTGGCTTCTTTGTTTTTTAAACTAAAACTTAGTTTCATCGAATCCCTCCTACGGAATCATATTTCGTTTATCCTCTCCGTAAACATTACATCCAACCTGACCACACAACCTCGACAAAAGCCGAAAAAACATCTAACCTGACCACTCACGAAGGTTGACATCTAACCTGTACACTCACCGAGCACTGACATCTAACCTGACCACTTAACTATCAAATACTGCTATTATGGACTTGTTCCCGCGAAGCGAAAAAATCTCGTTTTTGCTTGATGGGTTTCATGCCCATGTGTGCTAAAAGCATAGATTTATAAGGCTTTTTCATACACTCACTCTTTTTCCCTTGTCATCAATACCACGCACTCAACATGTACTGTTTGCGGGAACATATCTACTGCTACAATATTTTCTATCTTATACCCTCTTTTTGCCAAAAACTTTGCGTCTCTTGCCAAGGTTGCGCTGTTGCATGAGATATAGATAATTTTTTCTGGATTTGCTTGTGCAATAGCAGATAATGTTTTCTCATCGCTACCCTTACGTGGTGGATCAAGAATTACCACATCCGCAGATACCCCGTTTTTGATTAGCTCAGGTACAACACTTTCAGCACTTCCGACATAAAACTCACAATTTTTTATCCCGTTGTTTTCGGCATTCTCCTTTGCATCTACAATTGCCTGCTCCACAATTTCTATTCCGATTACTCTCTTAGCCTTTTTTGCGGCATAAAGTGAGATAGTCCCTATTCCGCAATAAATATCCATAACAGTTTCATTGCCTGTCAAATCTGCAAACTCAATTGCCTTTGCATAAAGTTTTTCAGTTTGAATAGGATTCACCTGAAAAAAGCTGTTAGGTGATATGTTAAAATTTATATTACAAAGTATATCTGATATTCTGTCTTTACCCCAGACGGTAATACTTTTTTCACCAAGAACAAGATTTGTACGCTTAGTATTTACATTCAAAATAATACTTGCAATACGATTCGAAATGCTTCTCAATTTTTCTATCAGCAAAACAACATTTGGAAGTTTTTGTGCGTTTGCAGAAATCACAACCATGATTTCTCCCGTTTTATGACCGCTTCTTATGAAAATACGCCGAATTATGCCGCTGTGTGTTTCCTCGTCATATGGTAAAATATGAGTTTGTATCATATATTCTTTAACCGCACTCAAAATATCATCGCAAATCTTGTTTCCTAATTTACAGTCTTGGATGGTAATTATATTATGACTTCTCTGTGCATAAAATCCAATATTTATATAACTGTCATTCCCACCCACAGGAAAAACCATCTTGTTACGATATCTAAACGGAATATCCATTCCTATAACCGATGGAACAACTATATTTTGAAATCCACCGATTCTCTTCAAAGCATTTTCCACAATTTCACGTTTGAATCTAAGCTGTGCGTCATAATTTATGTGCATAAGCTGGCATCCGCCGCATCGTTTAAAGTCGGCGCAAATTGGAACTGTTCTATCTGGAGACCCTTTTTTCAGTTCGATAAGTTTTCCGTACCCATAGCTTGATTTTACTTTCACAATGCGTATTACGGCAACATCCCCTGCGGCAGTATTCGGAACAAACACCGCGAAGCCATCGATATGTGCAACTCCGTTTCCTTCGTTTGAGATGGATTCTATGTTTACTACGTATTCTTTGTTTTTTTCTATTGGTATAATTGCAATCAATCCTTTTTTAAAGTGCTTAATACTGTGAATTATTATATATCAAGTTATTATATTTTACAACTACGGAAAAATTATTTTCTGGTAAGTTGTAAAATAAAGTGACGCAAAAAAATGAGACTCATGGTAAATCCAAAGATATGATGACAGCTTCAAAAACTTATTCAAAAATCCAGTTTGCAACGGGCCTCTCCTAAATGATAAACAGCCAGCGAGCCATCCCCCATACTCTCGAAGGTATTCAGAGAGAAAAGCTAAGGGGCATAGATGGCTGGCTAGCCAACGGGCTATCATACAGGAACCTTTCATTGTAAACCGCACTTGAAAAACTTTTTGCTGAGCACTGAAACAGTCTCTGAATAAAAGGGAAAGGCAATAAACAGACATTATACAAATTTACCATATATTTTACGTCACTTAAACTTGCAATTTTCATTAAAACAATCAACCTTACAAAAAACTTGACACAGCGTCATACTTTTGTTATAATACCTTGGTAAACCGCATAGAGCAGGTTTTAGCGGATTTTATTCGTTGAAAAATTCGATCATACTTCAAAGACGATTGAATACCTGCAATAGCGTGACTTCATTAAAATAGGAGGTGTGTTTTTTATGTACGCAATTATTGAAACCGGCGGAAAGCAATATAAGGTTTCGGAGGGCGATACAATCTTCGTAGAAAAGCTTGATGTTGAAGATGGTGCAAGCTACGTCTTTGATAAAGTTTTGGCCATATCTGATGGTGACAATGTTAGGTTTGGAGCTCCAACTGTTGATGGAGCGAGTGTAACTGCTAATGTTGTAAAGAACGGTAAGGCTAAAAAGATTTATGTTTTCAAGATGAAAAGAAAGAAAAACTACAGAAGAAAAAAAGGTCACAGACAGCCTTTTACCAAATTGGTTATTGAAAAGATAAATGCATAATTTCTGTGAAAGCTGAGGTGTTTTAGATGGCTCATAAAAAAGGTGTCGGCAGTACAAAAAATGGCCGTGACAGTGAATCGAAGCGACTTGGTGTCAAAAGAGCGGACGGTCAGTTTGTTTTAGCTGGAAATATTTTAGTAAGACAAAGAGGGACTAAGATTCATCCCGGGCGCAATGTGGGCATCGGGAGCGATGATACGTTGTTTGCTCTTGTTGATGGCAAAGTGAAGTTTGAGAGGAAAGGCAGGTCAAAAACACAGTGCAGTGTTTATGAAACTGCTTAATATTTAAAAGGCTGCAAATGCATTTTGTCAGGCTTTTGACTGTAAACATATAAAAAAGCACTTGTTAGTACGTTTTGTCATATCATACTAACAAGTGCTTTTCTATACAAAAATAGATTTTGACTTATTACTTTATCAAAATTTTAAGTGCTTGTCGCCTTATTATTATGTGATAACACTAAACCCATACTTTAATTCATGAACATTTTAACATCATCTTCAACAGTACTGATTCCCGAGATACCGAATTTCTCTGCCAAAACATTTGCTACATTTGGTGATAAAAATCCCGGGAGTGTCGGGCCAAGATGTATGTTCTTAACCCCCAAATACAGCAGTGCAAGAAGTACTATTACCGCTTTCTGTTCATACCATGCGATGTTAAAAGCAATCGGCAGCTTATTGACATCATCAAGATCAAATATATCCTTAAGTTTAAGAGCAATAACCGCCAGCGAGTAAGAGTCATTACACTGTCCGGCATCCAATACCCTCGGAATTCCTCCTATGTCACCCAGCTTCAGCTTGTTATAACGGTACTTCGCACAGCCTGCGGTAAGAATTACAGTATCTTCGGGCAGTTTTTGCGCAAATTCTGTGTAGTATTCTCTAGACTTCATACGTCCATCACATCCGGCCATTACAAAAAACTTTTTTATTGCCCCAGATTTGACGGCATCAACGACCTTATCCGAAAGGGCCATTACCTGATTATGCGCAAACCCTCCAATAATTTTTCCCGATTCAATTTCGTCTGGTGCAGGAAGAGTTTTGGCAAGTGCGATTATTTCGGAAAAATCCTTTTTTCCGTTTTTATCCGCTTTAATATGCTTACATCCCGGGAATCCGGCAGAACCTGTGGTAAATATCCTATTTCTGACTTCCTCGCTTCTTGGAGGAACGATACAGTTGGTAGTGAAAAGAATAGGTCCGTTGAATGATTCAAATTCCTCAAGCTGCTTCCACCATGAATTTCCATAGTTTCCGATAAAATTATCGTACTTTTTAAAACTCGGATAATAGTGAGCAGGAAGCATTTCACTATGAGTATATACATCTACCCCCGTACCCTTGGTTTGTTCCAGCAGTTGCTCCAAATCCGTCAAATCATGACCAGAAATTAAGATGGCAGGATTTTTTCTTACACCAATGTTGACTTGTGTAATTTCAGGATTGCCGAATCGGGAAGTATTTGCCTCGTCCAAAAGTGCCATAACTTTTACTCCGTATTCGCCGGTTTTCAGCGTCAGCGCAATTAAATCATCTACGGAGAGGGCATCATTTAATGTTGCCGATAATGCCTCATAAATAAAAGCATTGATGTCAGGGTTTTCTTTACCAATATTTTTTGCGTGCTCCGCATAAGCAGCCATACCCTTGACACCATATGTGATCATCTCGCGAAGAGAGCGTATATCTTCATTTGCTGTTGAAAGTACGCCGATAGAGTCGGCTTTTTTAAGCATTGACTCTCTCGAATCCACATTGAATGTCACCGCATCATGTGAAAATTCGCCAATTGCAGTTTTTTTGAGTTTGTCGCGAATATTGAGCATTTTCAAAATTTGATTTTCTATTGCCGCATCGTCAAAATTAGCATTTGTAATAGTCATAAAAAGGCTGTTGAGAACTTCATAATTTATGTCGTTAAGGTTTTTTACATCAAAATTCCCTTTGACTACAATTTCTGAAATACCTTTGAGTGTATAAATCAAAAGATCTTGAAGTTTTGCAACTTCATCGTTTTTGCCGCACACACCACGTACTGTGCAGCCTTTTCCTCCTGCAGTTTCCTGACATTGATAACAAAACATACTCATTCCTCCCTATTTTTAATTTTTAATAAATTAAAGCCGTCTTTGTCGTCAAATCGTCCGAGATAGATTTGCAAAAACCATACATTACATCTTGTAGCTTTCATTTTCGTTGTAACATCAAAGTTTCAAAAGCGCTCCTGCCTCATTTTTATGAATTTCCTAAACATTGAGATCGATGGATAGTTTCCCTCAAATAACAGTCATATATACATTTTCTACCGCATTATTGATAGTTTGAGAGAGTTTGTGTTATTTTTCAATCAATAATTGTCCCGTCGGTTGAAATAGTAACCACCTGCCAAGGAATAAATTTCCCACTGTTTTTAAGAGCGCTTTTGACTACATTTTCAAGTCCGCCGCAGCACGGTACCTCCATCCTTACTACAGTAACACTTTTTATGCTGTTGTTTTTGATAATTTCCGTTAATTTTTCGCTATAATCCTCCTCGTCCAGCTTGGGGCAGCCAATTAGAGTTATTCTGTTTTTAATGAACCTGTTGTGAAAATCACCAAAAGCGTATGCCGTACAGTCGGCGGCAATCAATAAGTTTGCGTCTTTAAAATACGGTGCATTAATCGGTACAAGTTTGATTTGAACAGGCCACTGAGACAGCCTGCTTTTATTTTCATCGGTCTCCACATTAACCGTTTCCCTGTGAATAGCTTTTAATTGTGTACCTGGACACCCACACGGCAGTTTTTTGTCCTGCTTGCTGAGTTTGTTTCTCTGCACCGCTGCCTCATCATATGCTTTTGCTTCCCGCTCTTCAAATCTGATTGCTCCCGTCGGGCAGACAGGCAGACAGTCACCAAGGCCGTCGCAATAATCGTCCCGCAAAAGCTTCGCTTTCCCATCTACCATACCAATCGCTCCTTCATGGCAGGCTTCTGCACATAAACCGCAGCCGTTGCATCTTTCCTCGTCAATTTTGATTATTTTACGAATCATACTTTATTCACCTCTTTTAAATATATTTTTTATATTATTCTTGACCTCCTGTATTTAGTTTATTATACTTAAGTTTATAAGTCTGTTGGAAATACAACAAAAGGAGAATTTCTATGAAAAAATATTTGGATATATTAAAAGCCGTAAATTTATTTGAAGGAATAGAAGAATCGGATCTACCGCCTCTATTATCTTGTCTGTCCTCAAAACAATCGCGCTATGAAAAAGGACAAACCGTATTTTTCAGCGGTGAAAGCATCAAACAATTCGGCATAGTTTTATCGGGGCAAGTTCAGATTGTTCAAGATGACTATTACGGGAACCGAAGTATTCTGGCAAAAATTGATGCGGGAAATCTGTTTGGAGAATCCTTTGCCTGCTCGCAAATAAAAACACTTCCGGTCAATGTAATAGCAACGACCGAAAGCGAAATTCTTTTTATAGACTGTTGCAAACTTGCTGTTCCATGTACCAGAGCATGCAGCTTTCACAGCAAGCTCATTCAAAATATGTTGAACATCGTATCCATGAAAAATATATTGCTGACACAAAAAATCGAAATTATCTCAAAGCGAACTACTCGCGAAAAGCTTTTGGCATATCTTTCATCAGAAGCTAAAAAAGCCGGGGAAGCCCGTTTTTATATTCCGTTTAACCGTCAGGAACTTGCAGATTATCTTTTCGTCGAACGCAGTGCTATGTCGGCTGAACTTTCAAAGCTTAAAAATGATGGCTTAATAAACTTTCATAAGAACCAATTTGAACTGCTGTAGCCAAGTTCAGCAGTTTTATTTTTCAAAATTGCCTTCAAAATCTCACATTCTTGCATTCCAAACGGTTTTTTAAAGAGAAAGCTGAATCTCTTAAATTTTTAGCAAATTCGTTTTCTGTCACCACTGAATCAGGAATTTTCTAAATTCACAATTCCCCATAAAAAAAATTCCTTCTACGACACCTTCACCGCCATGTCATAGGAGGAATTTATGTTTTCTCAATTTTTAAACTGCCTTTATTAAACAGCTCTAGTGATTTTCCCCGAACGCAGGCAGCGAGTACAAACATTTACGGACTTAACGGCACCGTTCACAACAGCCCTTACTTTTCTGACATTCGGCTTCCAAGCTCTGTTTGTTCTTCTATGCGAGTGACTCATCTTTATGCCAAAAACAACACCTTTTCCACAGATATCACATTTTGCCATGTATTACACCTCCCCATAATTGCCATATCAAAACAAGAACTATTCTAACACAAACAAGAATGTTTTGCAAGCATTTTGTATCTTTTTTCTCATTTTTTATTGAAATTTGCCTTCTTCAGCACCGTTTCATTCATTTTCCTCTTTGCAGCGTCCGCAGCAGCCGGAACAATTTTTTTCTTCGTCAGACAATCCCATTCTCCTTTTATAATCACTTATTGCAGAATGAATCGCCTCTTCTGCAAGCACTGAACAATGAACCTTTTCCGGCGGCAATCCATCCAGAGCCTCCATAACAGCCTTATTTGTAAGCGCTAAAGCCTCGTCAACCGTCTTACCTATAACCATCTCAGTTGCCATTGAACTTGTTGCAATGGCAGCTCCGCAGCCAAATGTCTTAAATTTTGCATCCTTTATGATATTATCCTCTATATTCATATAGATTTTCATAATATCTCCGCATTTTGCGTTGCCGACCTCGCCTATGGCATTTGCATTCTCAATTTCTCCGACATTTCTCGGATTTGAAAAATGATCCATAACCTTTTCACTATACATTAGTTTTCTCTCCTTTCCACACCTTCATAAAGAGGCGACATGGCCCTCAAACGTTCTATAATAGGAGGCAGCACCTCAAGCACGTAATCAACATCTTTATCCGTAGTATTATCGCCTACGCTCAGCCTCAAAGAGCCATGAGCAATCTCATGTGGGAGTCCTATCGCCAAAAGCACATGCGACGGGTCAAGTGAACCTGACGCACACGCAGAACCGCTTGATGCTGCAACTCCCTTCATATCCAAAAGCATCAATATGGATTCTCCCTCCACATAGCGAAAAGAAAAATTTGCATTATTACAAAGCCTGTTTTCGGTAGGCCCATTGAGCCGACAGTAAGGAATTTTTTCAAGAATCCCTGAAATCAACCTGTCTCTGAAATAAGAAAGCTTTTTTATATTTTCATCAAGATTTTCTGTTGCAATTTCAATCGCCTTTGCAAGACCCACAATTCCGGCAACATTTTCTGTTGATGCGCGTTTGCCCCTTTCCTGCCCACCGCCATGAATTAAATTGTCAATCTTCACTCCATTTTTAATATACAGCACTCCCACACCCTTAGGTCCATGAAATTTATGTGCCGAAAGAGAAAGCATATCAACTCCCATTTCCTCAACATTTACTCTAATATGCCCTATTGCTTGTACTGCATCGGTATGGAACAAAATTTTGTGCGATTTTGCTATTTTACCTATCTGTGCAATCGGCTGAATAGTTCCTATCTCATTATTTGCAGTCATAATGCTGATTAAAATCGTCTTATCTGTAATTGCATTTTCCACATCATCAGGTTTTACCATACCATACTCGTCAACAGGAAGATAAGTAACCTCATAACCATGTTTTTCTAAGTACTCGCATGTATGCAAAACAGCATGATGCTCAATTTGCGTGGTTATAATATGATTGCCTTTATCCTTCTTTGCAAAAGCCGCACCTTTTATAGCCCAATTATCAGCTTCGGTTCCCGAACCCGTAAAATATATTTCATTTATTTTAGCTCCAATTGCCTTTGCAACAACATCTCTTGCATCTCTAACCGCCGCTCCCGCAACTCTTCCAATTTTATAAAATTTTGACGACCCGTTTCCGTACTGCTGCGTAAGGTACGGAAGCATGGCATCAAGAACCTCCTTCTTCATATAAGTCGTGGCATTATTGTCCATATATACATCCATTGGTTACATCTCCTTTTGCACATTAAATAAGCATCCACAATAAAACACTACTGAATTTGAAGCAGAATAGCATTATATGAAAATATGAATAACTATTCATTAGTATTCTAAACCATTTTATAAGTTTTGTCAATAATGTTTTATGAATCTAATACTAAAAGAGTGGAGAATACATTTTTCTCTTTAAAATGCTTGCAATATCTGAAGAACTCTTATTGTGTGCGTTTACCAAAAAAATTCCTGACGTATTTTTCTTATCGCAAGCCTCAGATGCAGTATTTGCAACCGATGAAATATCAATACTTTCCATATAAACCAATGCGTCAATGGGATACGGATATTCTCCGTAAGTTACGGTGTCAAAACCATGTGTACGAAGTTGATTTTGAAGATTTTCAAGTCCCTTTTGAAATGCCACTACCATAAATACTTCCTTTCCGGCATAAAACCTCTATTTTTAATCAGTGTTTCCATAAAAAAATAAAATTATTATAAAAAATAATCAATATACATTTGCGAAATTATATTGTATAATATCAGCATATTGATTATACTTGGCTTTATATTCACAAATAACAATGTCTTTTTGCAAAGTTTTATGATTTTAGAAGGAGCAAAATATGAATATTGCAGGAATTGTTTCTGAATACAATCCTTTTCATAACGGTCATCAATACCAGCTCAATCAGGTCAAGAAGTCATGCGATGCCATTGTTTGCGTCATGAGTGGAAGCTTTGTGCAACGTGGAGATATTGCAATCGTTGATAAATGGACGCGTGCAAAAATGGCATTATCCGGCGGTGCGGATTTGGTACTTGAACTTCCTGTGTGCTATTCTTTAAATACGGCCGAACACTTTTCATATGGAGCAGTTTATATATTAAACAGTTTGGGAATAGTCAACACCCTCTGTTTCGGGTCGGAATCGGGGGATATAGATTCTCTTACGCATGCAGCAGAAACCCTTGATAATGAAACTCCAGAAATATCCTTAAAAATTAAAAGGTACTTGGATGAAGGCCTCTGCTACCCCTCGGCAAGAGAACGAGCTTTTTCAAGTTTTATTCCTATGGAAATTTTATCAATGCCCAACAATATTCTTGGTGTTGAGTATATACGAGCATTGCGTGCATTAAAAAGCAGCATTGTGCCGAAAACCATAAAACGCTATAAAACAAATCATGATGAAAATTCCACTTGCGGAAATTTTGCAAGTGCATCCGCTATTCGCGATAAAATAAAACAAAACGAAGATTTTCAGAGCTTTATGCCAAAACCTGCATATGAAATTATAAAAGATGAAGCAGTCCCGTACGACATAACCCGCCTTGATGCCGCCGTTTCCGTATTGCTGAGAACAATAAATCCAAACATTTTAAAAAATATCAACGATGTATCCGAGGGCTTGGAAAACCGACTTATCAAAGCCGCGCGCCAATTTGATTCATTCTATGCTATCGCTAAAGGAGCAAAAACCAAACGCTATACGCTTGCCCGCATACGCCGTGTTATTCTCTCTGCTCTTTTAGGCTTGACCTCAAACATGGGTAAATTTCCTCCGCAATATGTGAAAGTTTTAGGTATGAGCCAAAATGGGCAAAAAATTTTATCCGCTGCCAAAAAACACTGTCCCATACCCATTATTACAAAAAACGCCGATTTTGATAAAAATAATTTCATGTTTAAAAAGGATGTATTGGCAACGGATATTTTTGCCTTATGCTGTCCTGATGAAAAAAAGCGTTTTGCCGGACAAGATTTTATAACCTCTCCCATTATTTGGAATTAATAAAGAAAATATTGAGGTAAACTTAATTTTATCTAAACAGACATACACATTTTTCACATTCAAATCATATATTGTTAATCTGAACCCTAAGCAGATTAATTTTTGATTTGAGGTGCTTTTTATGTTATGGGATGCTTTTTTAAACCTAATCAGCGAAATCTTACTCATGATAGGGTATGTCTCAGGAAATCATTCATTCCCTAATCCATTAACGCCTGAGGAAGAAAAAAAGTATATCTCACTGTATCAAAAGGGAGATATGGAGGCTCGAAATATACTCATAGAGCATAATCTGCGTTTAGTGGCTCATATAGCCAAAAAATATGCATCCTCCGACCATGATCTTGATGATTTGATATCTATTGGCACAATAGGACTTATTAAAGCTATATCTACCTTTAATCCCGATAAAAACAGCCGCTTGGCGACATATGCCGCACATTGCATTAAAAATGAAATGCTTATGGTTTTAAGAAGCAATAAAAAACTCAGCCATGAAATATCCATTGACGATACCATAGGGACAGACAAAGAAGGAAACACCTTAACTTTTTCGGATATTTTATCAGCTGAAAATCTTGATATTGCTGAAAATCTCTTTGATAAAATCGAAACCCAAAAACTATACCGTGCTATTTACACGGTATTGAAGAAAAATGAAGCTGATATTCTGTGCTGGCATTACGGGCTCAATAATTCAAAGAAAAAAACCCAGAAAGAAATTGCAAGTATTTTGGGTATTTCACGCTCGTATGTGTCCAGAATTGAAAAAAAGGCTCTTCAAAAGCTTTTGGCGGCAATGGACGAGAATAAATAAAAATAATTTTTCAATGTGAAAATTTTCGAGTACATTTTTAACAAAAAACATTTCAGTGGCTGGGCGCCCGAAAAATATCGGGCGGCAAAGCCGATTCTGCCTTCGGCAAAATCGCTGAGATGTTTTTGTAAAATCATTTAATCCCGTATATTTAATTTTATACCATATCAAGTTCTCGTATAATCTCCATACGTTTTTTTTCTGTTTCATTTTCATAATCGTGGTCAACATACCTGATATATTGCACTGCACTCTGTTCCTTCCTTAATATTTTTACAGCATTTTGCATATATCTATGAACCCACGATATCGGAACAAGAATCGGATACTTTTCTACATATTTGAAATTTATTGCCATAAAATTCTTGCTTGGGAACAACTTTTTCATTATATCAGGTCTGTAAAATTTATTCATATATTTGTTATAATCACCGCTTTTAAATCTATTGAATCTCTCCTTTATATATATTTTGTAAAAATGCTCCCTCTCTTTTTCACAACGCCCAAATGCTCCGCCATTTTCCATATCTGTTAATATATCTTGAATGATTTTATCACTTGCATTTGCGTTTGGAAACAACGCTTCATCAAAATTTAAATAACGCTTTCCTATGCATATGACGGCATCAATAAACTTTTCAAATTTCAAATATTTCATTAAACTATTTACCCTCTGCCAATCTATTTTTTCATAATAATATTCAATGTATAAGAGTATGTCGTTTAATTGTCTTATACCTGCGCCTTTGCTTAAAAAGTGCTTTATAAAATGCAGCATCAAAAATATTATGCCGTCGGTTATTCCCAAGGTACTCAAAACAGTATCATCATCAGTCTTTATTTGTTCATAACCTTCATTATATGTAATTTTTCTGTCAAAGCAAATATCATCTGTTATGTCGCCATACATGGATACATGAACCTCCAGTATACCACCTAAAGCATGCTCACATTCGAAATGATGCGAACCTTTCAATCGAGTCTGAACCTTATATCCGTACTCACTCAATAATTTTGCACACCTTTTTTCATTCTTTCCATCAATTAAAATATCCGTATCGGATGAAATTCTGCAAGCAGGGACACTATAAAACCTAGAAACGCTCTCCCCCTTTAAAATACAGCATTTTATTCCTTTACCTTCCAGCATATTGATTGTTTTATGCATGATATCATTTTTTCTGCAACTTAATCCGACAGAATAAATGAATGAAGAGTTCCATTTATTAAAAAGCTCTTCGTCCACATCTATTTTATCATTCTTATATAAATCTTTTATTGCAAGGAATACAACCTGCCAAACCCCTTGCTTTACCGCCATACGATAAACGCTGATTATATCTATCTGACGTGACAAAACCGGCGTTATTCCTCTTGCGCCGCAAGAAAATAAATATACCATATCCAAAAATGTCTCTGTCATAAACAGCATCACCCTGTTTTATAAAATATTTTGTTTCGCCATATGTACGGCAAATTCAAACATATTGTCATAAACCTTATCCGCCGCCGTCTTTATCTCGTCAACTTTATGTCCGCTCCTAACCAGAATACATTTACCGATTTGAGCTTTTCTCCCCGTTTCAATATCAATTTCTTTATCGCCTATGATAATAGAATCTTTCAGACAAATACTGATGCCTTTTTCTTTAAAATCACTAACTGCCCTTTTAATCATCCCTATGTTTGGCTTTCTGCACTCACAGATTCTTGCATATTCACTTATTACACCTTCCGGATGATGCGGGCAAAAATAATATGCATCTATATAAGTACCCATTTTCTCCAATTGCTCATCAATATATTTATGCAAGGAAAATACGTCCTCCTGTGAATAATATCCCCGTGCTATGCCAGCTTGATTTGTAATAACTATTACAATATAGCCAAGCTCATGAAATATTTTGATTGCATCAACCGCCCCCGAAATAAATTCAAAATCGGATACTTTATAAAGATAATTCACTTCCCTGTTGATTGTCCCGTCCCTATCTAGAAAAATAGCCTTTCTCATTGCATCATAACCTCAATGCGCATAAAATTTTTTCAACTCATCCTGTGCCCTGCAATAATCCTCGGGTACACCGATATCAATAAAATACCCGTCGCTTTCAAACGCATATACGCCGGCACTTTTGCTCTCAAGAACAGACTTTTCAAATGAAAATGCTGTTTCCCCCACATAGCCGAATATGCTTTTTTTCAGCACATATATTCCGCCATTAATCTTTCCGTACTTTGTCGGCTTTTTTTCATCAAAACATTTAATCAAACCGTTTTCGATTACCACACAACCGTACCTTTCAAAGTTTTTCATCGGCTTTACCGCTACGGTAATCTCAGCTTGTTTTTTCAGATGAAAATCAAACATCTCGGTCAAATCCACATCATAATAAGTGTCCCCGTTTATGACAGCGACATTTTCATTTTGGCAAAAAGCGAAAGCCTGCTTTATCGCCCCTCCCGTACCTAGTGGCTTATCCTCAACAGAATAGACAATAGGCACACCTTTATAACTGTTGCCGAAATATTCTTGAATTATCTCATGTTTGTATCCTACGGCTAAAATAATGCGTGTTGCAGCGTTTTTTATCAAATACTCGAATATATATTTCATAAAAGGTTCCCCATTTATGGGCGCCATAGGCTTTGGCACATCGGATACAACATGCCTCAGTCTTGTCCCAAGTCCTCCCGCTAATACAACTGCCTCCATAACATTAATTCTCCTCATTGAAAAATTCGTTCTCTACCGCCAGACAAACAGCATGATATACGGGCAAATGCAATTCCTGAATTTTATATGTTTCTTTTTCTGGCACATTAATGAGCACATCACATATCTCACCCAGTCTTCCCCCACTCTCTCCCGTAAGAGCAATTACCTTTACACCCTTTGCTCTTGCCACTTCGCTTGCATAAATTACATTCTTTGAATTTCCGGAAGTACTGATTGCTATTAATATATCAGCAGGGATGCCATATCCGTAAACCTGCTGTGCAAAAGCTAAATCAGGAGCCATATCATTTGCATAAGCAGTCATTAGGGCTGTTTCTCCAACCAGTGAGATTGCAGGAAGCGCGCCCTGCAAATTTTCTATAATATACTCCGCGTTGCCGCTTGCCTCTCTAATCTTATCTTGTTCGGCTTGGCTCAATTTTCTGGGAAGAACAAAGGCTTTCATCAACTCTCCCACAATGTGCAGCGCATCGGCAGCACTCCCGCCATTTCCGCAAACAAGCACCTTATTGCCGCCTTTATAGCACGCAATCATTTCTTCCACGCAGGTTATTATCGACTCACTGCAAGATTTAAGCTTGGGATAATTTTCAAACAAATCCTGTAAGATAATTTTAGTTGATTCTTTCAATGCGGTTTCCCTCTTCCTTTATAATTTTTAACGAATTATCCACCCAAGTGTTCCATCCTTTGAAAATTGAGTTAAAATAGTCTTGCCTCCGAATTTGTCCAAAGCTCTTACAACATCCAGCCTCTTTGCTGGATTCACATAAAACATAAAAAATCCGCCTCCGCCAGCTCCCGACAATTTCCCTGCGATGCCTCCGGCATTCATTGCCGCATCATAAATTTCTTCAAGCATGGGATTTGTGATAACGTCTGCCGTAGACTTTTTGGCAAGCCACCCTTGCTTCAATGCCTCGCCAAATTCTTCAAAATTGCCCGTCAAAACGGCCTCCTTCATCTGATATGCAACTTCCTTCAGCTCATGGAGTCCCTTCAATTTATCATTATTGTCCTGAACTGATTGTATCTGTTGATTAATTATATTTGCAGACTCCCTTGATCTTCCCGTATAATACAAAACAAGCGAATCTTCCAATTCATTTTTTATCCAATTCTTAATTCTTAAAGGATTTACGATTACCTTCCCGTTAGCCTCAAACTGGATAAAATTAAACCCGCCAAAAGTTGCAGCATACTGATCTTGCTTGCCTCCGGACAAATTCAAATCTTTTCTTTCAATTTCCCAAGCTAAATGAGCAATGTCATATTCTCCCAGAGGCAAATTAAGCCATTCAACATAAGCTTTTACCATAGCAACAACCATAGTGGACGAGCCGCCCAAGCCGCTTCCCACTGATGCTTCATTGTATGTGCTCATGCAAAACGCACTCGGCAGTTCTCCGTACATTTGCTTGATGCGTCTATATCTGTCTCTTATACACATCT
>JAOAAV010000112.1 GCA_026418715.1 Clostridia bacterium | reverse complement strand
TGCCTGAACAAAGCCAAAATACCTTCTTATGAGAACGTTGAGCGCCTCATCATTACCAATCCTATACTCACAAATAAGCTCCTCGTCCGTCAAGTCACGCAGACTGACAGCCTTCTCACTCGCCCCAGCCATACGGTGACCTCCTTTTGTATATACTCCTCAGTACTGCCTCAGTATATCATGCAAAGCGGGCAGTGTCAAGCAAAATAAAAAATAAAATACGAAGTCGGCTCAAATTTGTACATATCTGTCAATTTAGGTAAAAATTTTTGTGCAATAATATTAAAGCTCCAAGTCAATCATCTTTTGCGGGCACGCCGAAAGCAAAGCCCTGAACATAATCACTGCCCACACCTCTGGCAAACTCCGCCTGAACGTCATTTTCCACACCCTTTATGCATATTTTCAAGTCCATGCTATGGGCGATATCCGAAAGCGATCGAATAATCGTTCGTATATATTTATCGTCTATACGGGATATCAGGCTGCGGTCTGTTTTGAGCATATCAAGAGGAATTTGCCGCAGATTGGAAAGGGACGATACACCAGAACCGAAGTCATCCATCACAATTTTCACTCCCGCCCTGCGCAAACGGCCTATATTGCTTATGGCAGACGTCATCCTCTCAAGCGACGCCGCCTCCTGAAGTTCTATATAAAGATGCTTGGGAGAAAGAGATGCCTTTTTCAGGGTTTCTAAAACTTTTTCAACCATCCTTGCATTCTGTAGCTGTCTTAGAGTGAAGTTTACGCATATGCTGAGGTTTTTTCCAGTTTTCTGCCTCACCGCACACTTTTCGCAGGCTTTCTCAAGCACCCACAGGTTGAGAGAATTTATAATTTCGGTATTTTCTGCAAGCGCAACAAGTCTTTCCGGCTCAATTTTGCCGAATTTCGGGCTCTCCCACCGAATAAGAGCTTCCTCTGCGAAAACCTTTCCTGTTTTTACATCAATTATTGGTTGGTAATATATGTCAAACTCCGAAAAGTCGCCGCTGCTCACCATCTCAACCAATTCAGACTCAAGCTCCCTGTTTTTCAAAAATGCCTCGTCCACCGACAGGTTAAAGATCGCCATTGAATCTTTGCCGTGCATCTTTGCCCGATACATGGCAACATCTGCATTTCTCACAATTTCATCCGCAGTAGTTCCGTGCTCCGGATAAAGCGACATTCCTATGCTGATGGTGCAGCCGTGCTCTATTCCGTTCAGCTTCCACGGCTGCCTGAACCTGTCGAGTATACAGGAAACCACTACGCCTGCCTCATCCGAATTCAAACCGTCCAAAATGATAATAAATTCGTCGCCGCCAAAGCGGTAGTAATTGCCTCTCACCAAGTCAGTACCATCAAAAAAACTCACAATCTGTGTAAGCAGAAGGTCACCGTAGCTGTGGCCGTATGCGTCGTTTACTTCCTTGAAATTGTCCAGATCGACAAACAAAACTGCACCGCTTTGTCCCGTTTTTTTCGCCTTTTCAAGCACCTCATCGAGCCTTCTCTCGCAGGCAAGACGGTTCGGGATGCCCAAAAGAGGGTCGCAAAATGCCATCTGCTCAACTCTTTTATCCGCCTCTATCTTCGCCATGTAGCTGCCGATAACGTAAGAAATACTTTTTAGCGCGCTGATCTGTGCATCGCCGAAACTCTGCTTTCTTTCGCTGCACATACCCATAAACCCCGAAAAAACCTTGTCCATATATATGGGAAACACCGTGATGGAACGGATTTTATCGCCTATGCTCTTTAGCATATTGTCATGTCCGTCCGCTTCGTAATACAGAAAGCCGTTTTTGATGAGCGTGTCTATATTTTTTGAAACGAACTCCATCGGAATGGTCATGTCCTTGTGCTCACCCTGAAACTCGGAGCAGGCTTTTACCACATAAGAATTTTTTACCCTCTCAAACTTTTCAAAAATACAGATTGTATCAAGGTCAAAGTGCTTTTTTATGTGCTCTGCGGCATTTTTTAGGCTGTCTCCGTCTGAGGTGTCCACAAAAAGAGCCTGCAGAACATTGTTGAAAAGAAGCTGAAGGTCATAGGCTTTTTGTATAATTTCCGTATTTTTGCTGTTTATGTCAAGCTGCTGCTTGATTTCAAGATTTGCCGCCATCATTTTGGAAAGCTGCTGTATAAACACCTCAAGCAGGGCAATTGTCTTTTTAAAATAGTCATTGTCCGCCTTCGGCACTCTGCGGTACGCATCCGCCATCTCGCTCTCAGATGCGCCTATCTCGGCCGCATACCTTCGGACGGCATCCTCGGTCAGATTGTGTGCGTTGATTTGTCCGGCAAATATGGTGCCAACATAGACCCCTTTTACGATAATCGGCAGCGCAACATCGGTAAGCCCCGCGCTTTCACAAGGACGCGCAATCATCTTCCCGCTTTTTTTCACATCTTCAATAAGCCGCTCGTCCGAAACGGCGCACTTCTTTCCGCCCTTTTGCGTCTTTTTGACAAGCCTGCACAAGGCGCACGCCTTTTCTCCGTCTATGATATGATTTCCATGCATATCCACGATGGTCATTGTGCAGTGTGTAAGGTTTTCAAAAGCCTCAAGCATATTCAAAAGGCAGTCGAAATCTATCAATTCTTCGAATTTTATATCGCTTTCAAACGCTTTCTCGTGCATAGAAATCACCTTTTTCTCACTACCACCGAAATTTTTAGTGTTTAATTACGCAATTATACACTAAAAACAAAAAAATATCAATCTTTATCTTTCAAAATTGACGAATATGAAAATTGCAAGTTTAATTGCCCACCATAAAATACCAGTTTTACATTAAGCAGCTATTTCATTAGCGGATTTATAACCAAAAATTTTGCGAGGGTAATTGTTTACCCAGTCTTCAATACGTTGAAGTTCTCTGTCGGT
>JAOAAV010000091.1 GCA_026418715.1 Clostridia bacterium | reverse complement strand
GGTGCGACTCTGCTATTACAGGTTGACAGGGTTCACATTCTTTAATTTCAATCCACGCACCCACGAAGGGTGCGACTGCGATTGATACAGAAGGTCTTGCAAATGATGTATTTCAATCCACGCACCCACGAAGGGTGCGACAGCAAATATGCATAAATTTTGTTTTGAAAATCTATGTCATATAGTGCAAAAGTTATAATTTTAATATTTTGTACAAGTCTTTGAACACAAAAATTATACTTATTAGGCAGAAATTTTGGTGCGAATCTCTCGTATTTTTTATGTGCGCTTTAGATTCGCACAAAAGCATCACTATAAAATGATAGTATCGTCAACATCTATAATGTCTTTTGCCCCAATATGCTCTACTTTATCTTTGTAATTATTGCCAAGATAATAAAACCTGAGGCTGTCCTGTTCAACATCTATAATTTTTTTCAACCTATGCTGGACTTCCTTGCATTTTGCATAATCCATAATGCACTCAAACACGGAGTTTTGGACTCGCTGACCATAATTTATACATTGCTTGGCTACCTGCCTGAGCCTTTTCCTGCCTGCTTCCGTTTGTGTATTGACATCGTATGTAATAACAACCAGCATATTCCCTCCTATTTCCATAAAAACGGCGGATATTCATCCAAATCACCACGTATTGTCCTTGCAAGCAATTGCGCCTGAATATGCGGAACTAACCCCCACGATATTTTCTCATTGATAAACGGATGTGTCAAGGTCTCCCTCTTTTTTTCCTGCCACAAAGATAATATCTTTTTTCTCGTTTCATCATTCATGACAACAGCGCCATTTTCTTTTATCGCAAATCCACTTTTTTTTATCTGCTGTTTATTTACCAAAGATAAAACAAATCTATCAGCGTAAACCGAGCGCAATTCTTCCATGACATCCAATGCGAGAGATATTCTTCCAGGTCTGTCACAATGCAAAAATCCCACATATGGGTCAAGTCCCACAGATTCTAGAGCCGAACCTATATCATGCGCCAATAAAGTATAGACAAAGGAAAGCAAGGCATTCATACAATCAAGGGGAGGTCTTTTATTTCGTCCATGAAAATAAAAAGTTTCTTTTTGCTGCAAAATCATATTGTCAATTACTCCGAAATACACTGTCGCTGCATCCCCTTCAATGCCACGCAGTTTTTCTTCGTCATTGCAGCTTTGAATGTTCTTTAAAGATTGAAACAAACGTTCTGATGCTCTTTCAAGATCACTGACATCCAATCTGATTGAATAGTCCCGAATAGTTCTCTCAATTACCCACCGTGAATTATATATTTTCCCCAATATAAAATTCTTGGCGTATTGCAGACTTCTTTCCTTATCATCAGATATGCGATACTGTTCTTTTCTCAAAAGAACATTTCCTCTCGTCTCACCGACCACTTTTGCATAAAATCTGCCGCTCATTGAAAGAAAAGTGACAGCTATATTTCTTTTAGCACATGCACCCATCAATGCCGGACTTGCACCCGCATATCCGAATGCAATGACGCTCTCAAGGTTGTGCATCGGTATTCTGCCAATAGTTTCATCCTGTTTTGAAACCACTATGTTCTCCCCATCAAGAGAAAGATATGCATCTGGAGTTGTAACATATAGAGTATTAAGCAGTTTTCTCATTCTCCATCCCCCTGTATATGCGACTTAATATATTCCTTTGCAGAAATGCTTTTGCAAAGCCTTGGAATGCATATTTCACATAAAGAACATGCTCTGCATTTTTTGCTGATTTTTACTTTGGGAGTGTATCCTCTTTCATAGTAATCATGCATTTGAGAAGTTATACTTTCAACCTGCTTCCGCAATTCTTTACTGAAAACAACCTCATGCCTATGTTTTGTTTCTCCATAATACAAATATCCTTTGTATATATTGCAAAGAAGCATATCCTCAAGACACATCGCCTGACAACACAACTGAATTTCGTCCTCCATATTTTCTTTTGGTCTTCCTCTTTTATATTCCACAGGTATAGGAACATACAGCCCATCCCTTCCGAAAATAGAAACGCCAAAATCGGATTTTTCAAATTCCACAATATCACAAACTCCATTTATGCCCAATGTTCTTGAAAATACTGGAAGCCCTCTTGTTATTAGAATATCTCCTCTCTTTTCGACAAATCGGTCATTGTGGGCATTTTCGTGCAAAATTTCCCCCTCAACCGTTCTTAGATTATCCGCCCACTGCTGTTCTATATGTATCAGAGCCCACTGACGGGAACAAAACGCAAAATGCTGAATTCCAGATAGATTTAGAAAATCATTTTCGTTATATTCTTTTTTCATATCATTCTGATGCAAGAAACCCCGCTTGGGATTTTGTCATTTTCCAATATAACATTGTAGTCATCGTATTTTCTTGCGGGCAAAGACAAGTTTTTTCGTTCTACCTTTACCGTATCAAAAAGCTTATAAGACTGGGTGTTTCCAAGTTCGCTGTCATGCTTGAAAACTATCAATTCACGCACATTCATCTCTCCTCTTGCTGCGGAATAGTCATGTTCAAACATATTTATTATTGCTTCCCAAAAGAGAGATAAGTCATCCTCCGAAAATCCGGTCACCCTTCTCGCCAAGTTTGCTGAAATATGTCCTTCCGCCCGATACAGCGCATAAGGAACAATGTACTTTCTCCCCATTTCAGTTTCCTTCTTTTTTGCATCTTCCTCGGTTGTGATTGCCACTCTTGTAATTGAAACTTCCTGCTGTACAATCGGATCAATACTTCGTGCAAATCCCATTTGCACAGGTCCCCGAACTTGACCGCAATTTAACTTTGCCTTTACAAAGGTCGTCATAACTGCTCCGAACGTACGAATATCAAAAAAGTTTTTACACATGAAATCACGAATTAATTCATCCTTTTCATTTTTCAAAGTGCCGATATTTTCGGAATTTATATCAAGAGCAATATATGCCGATTTATCGCTGACGTTAAGAGGCACGTTCTCTTTAATGTAGATTTTATAGCCCTCCGCATCCTCCTTTACCGTTTCCACGTAATTTCTGATTTTGCGTTTTAAACAAACGTCAGTAACAATTCCGTGACCTGTTTCCGCATCTATCCTCGGCATATTCCCCGCATCCGGATCCCCGTTCGGATTTCCGTTTTTCACATCAAATAAAATTATAAACTCATACCTGTTTTTGATTGCCTCGCTCATTATTTTGTATCCTCCTTATCTTTATTGCTTGTATATAACGCATTTCTTTGATGGTAGTATCCTAGAACAAATATTCCCTGTTCCTCTAAGTTCAAATGTGCAGGAATAGGATTTTCCTCTATATCCAGTTTGGCTAAGACTTCCTCAATTTTTTTATCCTTTATATAACCATATTCCGACTTTGAAATATGATTTTGCGCCAATCTAAACAGCGCAGGGAAAACTGATGCCGGAGACGCACAGGCAGAAGAGAAATATCTGTCCTTTATTGTTGTATTAATCCCCTTGTTTGCATCCTGCTGCAAACTTTCAAGCAACGCAAAAAGCCGCCCTAAGACATAAGCACAGTTTTCGCTGTTCTCGTTTAATGACATAGTTAAAACCTCCTTGAATTTATCTTTTTTATTTCGTATTAAATAACCTTTTATAATAGCTGCTTTGTAATAATTGATGTCTTTCTCCGCCCTTATTCTCAGCATAACTGATTGATACAGAAAAGCAGGATATTTCCCGCCTGTTATAACTGCTCTGTATACCGCTCCCGAAAGAAGCGGATTTGCATCTTTATCTTTTGATTTTGGAGATACTGTTTCTCTTAATAATCTGGATACAGAGAATATCTCTTTATCGTTCTCATACTGCTTTTCTATTTGCATATCGCGGTAATGCTTTCCCATCTTTTCAATAAAGCCACCGAATGAATCTTCAAGAAAAAAACGAATTGAAAGTCTTGCTGCATTAGGTGAAATACCTAAAATATAAAATCGTGTTTCTCTGTCAAAAACATCTGATAAATCTCCTATGGGTCTGCCCTTCACTATCTTTTCAAAAATCGCTCTAATTTCCATTGCCGCAGTGTCATCATCTTTTATGGCGCTCAGTTTTTTCTCATCCGGTTCAATGAATAGACTCATCGCATCCTGATAAATTTTATTTGGGCTTTGCGCCCAATAAACTACAGTTGTATCACCCAGCAAAATTTTGTGCGATGCATCTGTTAAAAGGTAATTTAAAACAGTTGTATATGCAAATGCCGCATATTCGCTTATAGGCGCATTCAACCCTCGCAAATTATCATATCCATAAGATTCATAAGCTCTTAAATTGAATGAAACTATTGCCGCTCCTGATGACTGAGCGTTTTTTACGCCTTTTATTGATGGATGAATTCTTGCTATCGGACTTTTTTTGCCGGTAACAAGGCATTGCATTACGACACCCTGTTCCCTGCTGTTTTTATATGACATCCACGCCTCTTTAATTTCCGCATTCTCATGTATGAACCCACTTCCCGATAATCTGAAGACAAAATTTGCTCCGGAAACTATATCGTCAATGTAAGGCGCTAATGCTGGATGCAGTGTTGCCGTATCCACATCCCAATTATTTACAAAGTTGATTACAGCCTTTGCCTCATCACATTTTACCGGCTTTAAAATTTCCATGTGCAGTTTTTTAAAAGCTTCAAAGCATTGTCGTGTTCTTTTTGATATACCATTTTTATCAAATCCGAATACATAACTCGAATTTTCACAAAGAAAATTTGATGCAACTCCCGATGTTTTTACTATTTGCTCAGGCACATCCATAAGCCTTGAGATTTCAACAACTTTCTTCCCTCGTTTTTCTTCAATCTTCAGCGGAATTAGGTTTAGAAGTTTTCCTTCCCTTGAAATATTCAAAGCGTAGGAAACCTTTGCTTTGCTGCATCCTATCTTGGGAATATCGCTCTTTTCATCATCCGCCAAAATTTCATAATATTTTGTCAATGCCTGCAATATCATTTAAACACCTCACAGTCCTTTAAATCAATCACACCATCCTTCATTACAGCTCTGAAAAAAACAGGAAATATATTTTCGCCTTCTTCAAAATCCATATCGTAAAGCATATAACCTAAGTCTCTATTACCAATGTGAACCGACTTTGGAATATCATTTTCAATCAATCTGAAATTTGCAAAGAACTCTTTACAGCCAAAATACGGCTGCTGATAACATTGTCCATTTCTCATCCGTCTAAGAGCAATGTTATAATGCTTTTCTGCAGTATCTGTTTCTCCTATTTTATCCGTCAATTCAAAATGCGCCTCAATCACATAATGCACATTTTTCAATACAAGCGATGCTCTTTGCTGCCTGTCAGCATTAGTATTGATATATAGCGCATCTGCTTTTCCTTGTATAGCATTAAAAACCACGCTCGCCAATATTTTAGAGCCTACTTCATTTCTTCTGATGTTTGTAAACTCAATCGGGGAAAGCACATGTATTTTATCTATGTGCCATTTTATGGCCGGTTTCCAATATATAGATTCTATAATCCCACGCGCTGCGGATGGAGTAATCACATCATAACTGACTCTTTCCACTTTCATCTCAGGTCGGCAAAACAGCGCATAATCTCCAAAAACCTCCAATGCTATGCCATATCCCATTTTATCACTCCTTTTTCTTTATGGTTTCTTTTACGAATTCTCAACCGATTTTTTATAAGAATATACCCACCCCCGTTTTGTTTGTTACTTTCAGCCCTGTTTTATTTGAATATAAATTCATGTCCTTTAAAACATAGATACCTTCGTCAACTACATCCAACATATTTTCATCGAGCATACTTTTGAACTCATTTTCATAAACATTTACAACCGCATTCTGAAGTGAACGAAGAACACCACGATAATTTGAGGAATACTTGAGCCTTTTAATACTTTCTTTAGTTTTTTCATCATACGGTATTATAATGGATTGTGTATCTTCGTCTATCATCTTAAATTCTGAGGCAATTGTTTTAAATGGATAACTAGAGATTTTTATTCCATCTTCAAATCTTTTGAATATATTCTTTATATCTAAATTTTCTACGGGGTACAGCCTGTTAAAATACTCTTTAATTGCCTGCATGGACATAATATCCTCATATTCAGACATAATTTCCCTTGCAATTTCAAACGTACGTCCCATTGAATGAGGCAGAGATTTTAAAAAAACATCTTCGGGGTCGAACACGTAAACAAATCCTTTTTTTAGCTTCCCCTCCCTGTTGCAGCGTCCGCAGGCCTGAACAATCGAGTCAATTCCGGCAGCAGCTCTGTATACCACAGGAAAATCCACATCCACCCCCGCTTCAATAAGCTGTGTTGATACAACTCTGCACGGGAAACCCGTTTTTAATCTGGCCTTTATTTCTTCTATAACATTTTTTCTGTGTTTAGGACACATTCTTGTAGATAAGTGAAATGAATCGTCAGACTCAATTTCTTTATATATCGCCAAAGCATGCTTTTTACTGTTTACAATGCACAAACACTGTTTTTCACTTTTCATTTGCTCCGCCAGTTCTGCAACAGGCAGCCTTCCTTTTTTCACAACTTCGACTCTTCTGAAAAAGTTATACATTTCCTGTGTATTATCACAAATCTCTTCAGCTCTGATGCCATTAGGGAATTTATCATCTATGGCAGGCTGTGTTGCGCTGCATAAGACACAGGTTGATTTATAGTTCGCAACAAGTTCCGCTATCGCCATAACGCATGGGGTAAGGTATTGTACCGGCAACATCTGGACCTCATCAAAAATAATCACGCTATTTGCGATATTATGTAGCTTTCTGCATTTTGAGGGTTTGTTTGAAAACAGCGACTCAAAAAATTGAACATTCGTAGTTACCACAATGGGAATGTCCCAATTCTCACTTGAAAGCTTATGTTTTTTAAGAATAACATTTTCATCATCCCCCCCAAAATCGAAATTGGAATGATGCTCCAAAACATATTTTTCTCCGACAATTTTTTTGAATACTTCCGCATTTTGCTCCAAAATGCTTGTATAGGGAATTACATAAATAATTCTGTCCATGTTGTTTTTTTTAGCATGGTTTACGGCAAAAGCAAATGAAGAAATCGTTTTTCCGCCTCCAGTGGGCACGGTAAGACTATATAATCCTCTGTCTTTGTTCGCTTTCTCTAAACAGTTTTTCAAAATTTGATTGCGCCTTTCATTTATTTTGCCTTCAGTTTTTCCAAATTCCATAAAAGTTTTTTCAAGTTCATCCTGAAAGAGTGAGAAATCTGCTTCTATTTCCCTGTCTGTCTCCCCATTCGTCATAAATCTTTCGGTATCCAAAAAATCTGCATCCACAAGAGCTGAGTACAGCATTCTTATATAAAATGAAACGGAAAAACCTCCCTCGTTGAGTAAAATAATTGACGGCTTTTTTTTCGGTATAAATTCCGATAAATTTATGTGTTCGGCATAGCTTGAATATACGGGAACACTTCTTTTTAATCTTCCCATCAAAGTCGATTCCACTTCAGTATCGGTTTTTGAACCGCCATCCGGCAAACCGCCATGATGACCCGCAATGCAATATGACAGAAATTTCCCAATTCGCGGAAATTTCCGATTTAACTCTATTGCTCCCGCTGTAGAATGGTCAACTTTGAGGTTTAAATTATTTTTGATCTTTTTCTGAAATTCAGCAGAGTATTTCCCCATATCATGCATTAAGCCGCAAAGTCGTCCATATTCGCCATTATCAAACCTTTCGCAGTATTTTTCGGCTAATTCCGCCACCCCTGTCAAGTGTTCCTTTAAACCCTGATGTGATCCATCTTTTGTGTGAGCGATATACATATTATTTCAATCCTTTTCTTCAGATCTCAACAGTGATTTTAACATGTTTTACAACATTATACAATATCTCTCATATAATTTCAATATTCTTCATACTATCCTGCTTTTTTCTTGAAAATCCTTGACCTGCGCAAATAAATCCATTATACTAAGTGTATCAATTACAAAGAGGAACGGCTTAAAACTTTCGTTTTAAGCCGTTCCTCTTTGTTTGTAGCTATATTGTACTATAGATTATACATTAAACAGCAAATCCTCATAAGTCGGGAAAGGCCAATAGTCTTTGCTTACCATTGTTTCCAACGAATCTGCTGTAGCACGAAGAGACTCCATTGCTGGAATAACCGCATCTTTAAAATATACAGCGGTTTCAAGAGCACCCTTTTCAGGCACTGCGTCAAGAGCGGCCTTCAATGCATCAATTTCGCAAATCAGGCTTTCCGTCAAAGAAGAAATTTCCTCTGCCATAGCCTCCTGCTTGGGTACAGACAGACCCATTGACTTTTTCATTGCAACAGACTCAATTACCTCGCTTGAATATGCTATGCAAGCCGGTAAAATTTCTGTTTTTGCCATTTCAAGCATAGTAAGAGCCTCTATCTGCAGTGTTTTTGAGTAACCCTCAAGAAGTATCTCATAACGTGAGCGTGTTTCCGTTTCTGTGAATACACCGTGTTTTTCAAATAATTTGATATTCTTTTCAGAAACAAATGCAGGGAGTGCATCGGCAGTTGTCTTTAAATTTGGAAGACCTCTTCTCTCAGCCTCTAAAACCCACTCATCCGAGTAGTTGTTTCCATTGAAGATTACGCGGCTGTTTTCTTTAATGGTATCCATTACGATAGCCATAACCTCAGCATCAACATCCTTTGCACTTTCAAGTCTGTCGGCAAACATTGAAAGAGTTTCTGCTACAATGGTATTGATGACAATGTTTATGCCTGCGATGGACTGCGATGAACCCGCCATTCTAAATTCAAACTTATTGCCTGTAAAAGCAAACGGTGACGTACGGTTTCTGTCTGTCGAATCCCTGTTTATAACCGGAAGTGATTCTACTCCCGTTTCAAGAACGGCAATAACCTCATCCATTGTTGTTTCTCCGTTTTTCAGGGCTTGCAGTACAGATGTAAGCTGGTCGCCCAGGAACATGGACACAATCGCCGGAGGAGCCTCATTTGCGCCCAAACGGTGGTCATTGCCTGCTGTGGCAACAGATACTCGCAAAAGATCTCCGTACATATCCACAGCCTTAATTACAGCTGATAGGAACAGTAAAAATTTCTTGTTTGAAATCGGATTATCGCCGGGCTTGAGCAAATTCACACCAGTGTTTGTACCAATTGACCAGTTGTTGTGCTTACCCGAACCATTTACGCCCTCAAACGGCTTTTCATGAAGCAGGCACACAAGTCCATGCCGATTTGCCACCTTCTTCAGAACTTCCATAGTCAGCTGATTGTGATCGCAAGCTATATTTGCGGTTGAAAAGATAGGCGCGATTTCATGCTGTGCTGGAGCAACCTCATTATGCTTTGTTTTAGCCAGAACTCCAAGTTTCCAGAGCTCTTCATCAAGTTCCTTCATAAATGCGGAAACTCTTTCCTTGATAGCCCCAAAATAATGGTCTTCCAATTCCTGGCCCTTAGCAGGCTTTGCTCCGAAAAGCGTTCTGCCTGTTAAAACCAAGTCCTTGCGCTGCTTGTAAAGCTCTGCATCAACAAGGAAATACTCCTGCTCAGGACCCACATAAGATACCACTCTAGTAGCATCCGTACCAAAGAATTTCAAAACTCTAAGTGCCTGCTTGCTTACCGCTTCCATGGAACGCAGAAGCGGAATTTTTTTGTCCAGCACTTCTCCCGAATATGAACAAAATGCCGTTGGAATATACAAAGAATTATCCTTTACAAATGCAAAAGATGTAGGATCCCATGCAGTGTAGCCTCGCGCTTCAAATGTTGCCCGAAGGCCGCCCGAAGGAAAGCTTGATGCATCAGGCTCGCCCATGATAAGTTCTTTCCCCGAAAATTCCATAATTACTCTGCCATCATCCGTCGGAGAGATGAACGAATCATGCTTTTCAGCAGTGATACCTGTCATAGGCTGGAACCAATGTGTATAGTGGGTAGCGCCTTTTTCAATTGCCCAATCCTTCATTGCATTTGCGACAACCTCTGCAACGTTCGGATCTAATGCTGTACCGTCTTTAATTGTTTTCTTGAGTGATTTGAATGTGTCCTTTGGAAGACGTTCTTTCATAACCGCAAGGTTAAATACGTTGCTTCCAAAACTTTCTGCTACTGACATATTTGCAACCTCCTAAAAATATTTATTTTTTCACAATACTATTATATATAAAAAAGCGTAATATACTCCACCAGGGGATTTTTAAAAAGTCATATGCAAAAACTCCCATCCGCAGCTTTTGCGGATGCGGCAAGCGACTTTTCGGATAGCCCCAAAAGCATCGGCGACAAAAAACTGCCGACAACTGCTCAGGAATATAAAACGCCTTTGTTTCATATCTGCCGATTATTAAGTTTTACGGATCCAAATGCGTAATATCACGTGGGAAAAGGCTCGCTTGACGGATATTCGGCAAATCCAAAAGCTTCATGACCAAGCGTTCAAGACCTATTCCAAGTCCTCCATGCGGAGGCATGCCATATTTGTGAATATCAAGATAGCTCTTAAAATCTTCTGGGTTCATGCCGAAATTTTTAATCTTTTCAACCTGCTCGTCATAGTCATGAATTCTCTGACCGCCTGTAGTGATTTCCAAGCCGCGAAACAACAGGTCAAAACTTTCGGCAAGCTTTGCGTCTTCTGGCGAATTTTTAGCATAAAACGGGCGTCTGAGAGCGGGAAATTTCTCTACAAAAATAAACTCACTGTTAAACTTCTCTTTCGCGTACTCGCAAAGCGCGACCTCATCAGCAGGATCCAAATCAAACTTATTTGAGGATGCTCCCACAATATCCAAAGCTTCAAAAAAAGAAACAATGGGAATATGTTGGACAACTGGAAGGCTGGCATTCAAAATGGAAAGCTCAAGAGCATAGTTTTGAGCAAGATAGTCCATCACATACCTGAGCATTGCCGTTTCCATCTGCATGACGTCGTGCATATCCTTAATGAAACCCATCTCAAAGTCAAGCCCGATATATTCATTCAAATGCCTTGTCGAATTATGCTTCTCTGCCCTGTATACAGGAGCAATTTCAAAAACCCTGTCAAAAAATGCTACGCAGGTCTGTTTATAAAACTGTGGACTCTGTGCCAAAAACGCATCCTGACCAAAATATTTAAGCTTAAATATGTTTGCCCCGCCTTCCGCACCGGCTGATACGATTTTCGGCGTGTGAATTTCGGTAAAGGCATTTTTCAACATAAATTGCCTAAATCCCTCGCAAACACCCTCACTGATCTTAAATACCGCTCTCTCTCTAGGGTTTCTGAGCGCAACCGAACGGTAAGACAGGTTTGTTTCTATCGAACAACCAAGTTTTCTTGCCGATACGTGAAGCGGATAATTCTCGGATGGTTTTGAAAGTATCTCAAAGCTTTCAAGCGTAATTTCATAACCGTAACTTGCTCTTTCATCAGTCTTAACAGTACCCGAAACACTCACATATGCTCCAACACAAAGCTCGGAAATGTCGCCATTGCAAGTATCCTCACAATAAACGGACTGAAAAATATACCGTCCGGTTCTGAGGATCACAAACGAAAATCCACTCATATGGCGCAGGTTATGCACGCAGGCACAAAACGAAATTCTGCCGCCTACGGCATCTTTTAAATCATCGATGGTCACACAGCTCAAAAGCTTCTGACCGTCTATCATCTGCATGTATTTTCCACCTCAATATATATTAATCTGCAAGCTTTTTCATGAGCAAATCTCTGGCAAGCTGCGGATTTGCGCCTTTGCCTGCCTCCTTTACAACCTGACCCATCAAAAAACCGAACACCTTTTGATTACCACTCTTGTAGCTTTCCACCGAATCGGCATTTTCTGCGATTACTTTATCAATAATACTCTCAAGCGCCGATGCGTCACTTTCCATGATCAAGTTGTTTGCTTTTGCTATTTCAAGCGGATCGCCGCCGCTTTCAAACAAGATTTTCAAAATATCCTTTGCAGCATTCTTGCTGATTTTTCCTTCATCACTAAGTTTGACAATCTGTGCAAGATTCGCAGGAGAAAACTTAACATCGGAAATACACATCCCCGAGTCGTTTAAATTCCTCAAAAGCTCCACCAAAACAAGATTTGCTATGGCTTTGTAGCTTGGATTGCAACGTGCCGCCGCATCGTAAAAATCAGATAAATCCTTGTCGCCTATTAGAAGCTCCGCATCCTTTTCAGGCAGTCCGTATTCCTTGGTGTATCTTTCAAAACGTTTTTGCGGCATCTCAGGCATACTCTCTCGAATTGCCGAAAGTTCAGCCTCCGAAAACAGTACGGGCGGAATGTCCGGCTCAGGAAAGTAGCGGTAGTCATGCGCTTCCTCTTTTGAGCGAAGAGCCTTTGTATTTCCGTGATTATCATTAAAGCGGCGTGTTTCCTGCACAACCTTTTCGCCCTTATCCAAAATCTCGGTCTGACGTTCAATTTCATATTCGATTGCTCTGACAATTGATTTTAGAGAATTTAGGTTTTTAATTTCCGCACGGGTTCCAAACTCGGAAGAACCATATGGCATAAGGGAAATATTTACGTCCACTCTAAGAGATCCCTGCTCCATTCTGGCATCACACACACCCGCATACTTTAAACGGAGAGCAACCTCTTCCACAAATTCCTTTGCCTCATCAGCGGAGCGCAAATCAGGCTCCGTCACAATCTCAATAAGCGGGACTCCGCAGCGGTTATAATCCGCAAATGAAATGCCCTCATATTCGTCATGAATAAGCTTTCCGGCGTCTTCCTCTATGTGAATACGGTTAATCCTTATATCTTTGCCTCTTATATTAACTTTTCCATCCGTGCAAATCGGCTTTTCAAACTGTGTAATCTGATATGCTTTCGGCAGATCCGGATAAAAATAATTTTTGCGGTCAAACGCCGAATATGGATTCACCGTGCAATCAAGAGCAAATCCCGCCTTTGCCGCCAATGTAACCGCCCCTTGATTGAGTACAGGAAGAGTACCTGGAAGTCCTGCACATCTTGGGCAAACTCTGCTGTTTTCCTCACCGCCAAACTCTGCCGAGCAGGTACAAAACACCTTAGAATGCGTCAGCATCTCCGCATGAATTTCAAGACCAATAACAGGAATGTATCTCATAGCACCGCCTCCTGTCTTGCAAATTGCTTCTCAAACGCATCCGCAGCCGCAATAATTTCAGCCTCGCCAAACGCCTTACCGACTATGCTCATTCCTATTGGCATACCCGCACTGTCATACCCACAGGTTGTGGAAATTGCGGGAAGTCCAGCAATGTTTACCGTGACAGTACAAATATCGGCAAGATACATTTTAACAGGGTCATTTTCAAACTCGCCTATACGGTATGCAACAGTAGGCGCGGTAGGCGTTAAAATACAATCGCACTGCGCAAAAATATCATTATACTCTTTTTTGATTTGTGTACGAATTTTTGACGCATTGTTGTAATATGCATCATAATATCCGCTGGATAAA
The DNA here is from genome assembly GCA_026418715.1 of Clostridia bacterium. GTDB lineage: Bacteria > Bacillota > Clostridia > UBA1381 > UBA1381 > SKW16. Next base: position 1,754 of record JAOAAV010000091.1, on the reverse strand, counting down.
GCATAGTTTCCAAGGAGAATCCTGTGCTTTACCTCCTCGCCAAAACCTTCTCGGCGTGTATTTTTAACAAGCTCCTCATAGCTTTCACCATTTGTGGAACGATATCCAAACTTAATTCCGTCATACCTTGAAAGATTGCTTGCCGCCTCTGCGGACGATATCAGATAATACGCAGAAACAGCATACTCAAGACTCGGCATGGACACATCAACAAGCTCACAGCCAGCTTGCCTATAAAAGTCTGCGGCTGAAAGCACCGCACTTTTAACCTCATCATGTATTCCATTACCGAAAAACTCCTTTGGAATGCCAATTTTCATTCCTTTAAGGCTCATTCCGATTTTACCGCCAAAGCTATTTTGCGTTCTTTTCGCAGAAGTCGCGTCATTTTCATCATAACCTGCGATAACGTTCAAAATTCCACCGCAATCCTCAGCAGAATATGCTATGGGACCAATCTGATCAAGTGACGACGCAAACGCAATCAAGCCATACCTAGACACCGCACCATATGTGGGTTTGAGACCTGTTACACCGCAAAATGAAGCAGGCTGGCGAACAGAACCGCCCGTATCAGAACCCAATGCTCCAGCACAAAGTCCTGCCGAAACACTCGCCGCAGCACCACCTGATGAACCGCCCGATACCCTGCTTGTATCATAAGGATTACGGACACAGCCAAAATACGACGTTTGCGACGAACCACCCATTGCAAATTCATCCATATTCGTTTTCCCAAGAATAACAGCCCCAACAGCCTTAAGCTTCTGTACAACGGTCGCATCATAGATAGGAACAAAATCCTCAAGCATTTTTGATGCGCAAGTTGTTTTTATGCCGAGCGTACAGATATTGTCTTTAACACTGATGGGAATTCCCGTCAAAAAGGAAGCTTTTCCCTCGTCAATCAACTTTTGAGCTTCTTTTGCAGCCCCTGCTGCACTTTCCTCACAAACGGAGATATAGCTGTTGATCTTTATATCAACTTCCTTGATTTTATTCAAATAAGCTTGTGTAAGCTCGATTGCGCTTATCTGCCTTGTATCGAGCATTTTTCTGAGCTTTGCTATGCTCATCATGTTAGTTCATTCCTTTCCGAAAGAAGAGTGCACTCTGCTTCAAACCACCTTAGGTACGGCGAAACTGTTGTTTTTCACCTGCTTGGCATTTTTCAGCATCTTCTCCGTTTCAAAAGACGCACAAGGCTCATCCTTCCGCAACTCAGAATATGCCCTCGCATCAAGCGCATAAGTTTTGTCATTCTTGCCAAAGAACTTTACTTTGTCCATAAGATTTATAATATCGCTCATTTGAGAGGTCATCTTATCAAGCTCAGCATCCGAAAACGCAATCTTGCTAAGTTCCGCCAAATGCCTGGTCAATTCCATGTCAAACACGAAGAAATTCTCCTTTCAAAAAATACAGCTTGAAAACAGACATACCTTGCCTTCAGAGTTAAATTTCCCTAAAAAAAGGCACTATACAGACAGCCTGCCCAAAAGAAAGCAGACAAAACAAAACTGTATAGCACCCTTGCTATATCACTTCTATCTTGGGATTATATCATACAGAAAAAGAGTTTGCAATAGTCAAATTGAAAAAGCTCGGGAATTTGTTGTTGAAAACACAATGATGGGTTACACTTTTTTCAAAAAAATAAAAATAATCTCCAAATTGCCCTTGTCAAGGTGGAACGGTGGAGATTTTCGTCAGAAAATACTACCGTCTACCTTGCACAACGGAATAATGATATA
>JAOAAV010000088.1 GCA_026418715.1 Clostridia bacterium | reverse complement strand
TATATCATTATTCCGTTGTGCAAGGTAGACGGTAGTATTTTCTGACGAAAATCTCCACCGTTCCACCTTGACAAGGGCAATTTGGAGATTATTTTTATTTTTTTGAAAAAAGTGTAACCCATCATTGTGTTTTCAACATTTTATCGGAATTTAATATTGTGCTTTGCCTTGGACTACGGTATAATGAAAACAAAAAATATTGGAGAGAGTGCCAATGTCAAAACCAAAATCTATAGATATGCTCATGAAATATATGAGGGAGAAGCATAAAATAAAAATAAACGGAAGCACGCACAAAAGGAAACTACGAAATATCGGCTACTATCACGGCTATAAGGGTTACAGACGTATAAAGGGCTCGGAGCATTTTCTAGCATATACGTCCTTTGATGAAATTCTTGCTGTCAACAGCTTTGACATGAAGCTGAAAACCATGCTGTACCCACAGATTATGTTTATAGAAACAGCACTTAAAAATTATGTGCTCGAGGTTATCCTTGAAAAGTCAAAAAGCGAAAAATTCAGCGATATTTATGAAAATCTGATGACAGATTTTAAAGAACACAAGGAAAAATACAATGAAGGCATAAACAATCGCTTAAAGGTGAGAAATGCTGTTTACGCCGCACTGTCAAAAGGTTACAACGAAAGAAAAATGGTTATAGAACACTTTTACAACAGGGACAGGAATGTTCCCATATGGGCTATATTTGAAATTTTAACTCTTGGCGATTTTAAAAATTTTGTTCTTTGCCTGAACAGGGAATGCCGTATGGCAATATCAAAAAGCCTGAATTTATACAAGCCGTGTGACAAAAACGGGACGTTGATTGAGGAAATCATCTCGGCACTAAAGGACCTTAGAAATTCAGTTGCACATAACAATGTGGTTTTTGACGCACGTTTCCAAAGCGGCGAAGGCGTAGACGAAGCCTTAAAAGAATGTCTAAGGGCGGAAATGAATCTAAAAACGCAGGTTGATTTTGAAAAAATAGACGATTACATTATTTTGATTGTTTATATGCTCACAAGGTTTACTGTTCCGAAAACAGAAATCAACCATTTTATAAAAGCCTTCGAGTGTGCCGTTGAAGACCTTAAGAAGCACATTCCCGCAAATTTGTTCAATCAAATCGTAAATCCGGACACAGCCGATAAAATCGAAAACATGAAGCAGTTTGCAAGGAACGCACGGGTGGATGTCAGTTAAAATTTATTTCTTCAAAATCTGATCTCGAACCAGCATAAACAAATTCTTAAGTCTTGTTCTTGAGCGGTGACGGGTTATATTCTCAAAGCTTTTCAAATCGTTGCTTCTAAAAACTCCTGCCCGCGGTACTTCGTATGCGCATTTTTTGCTGTATGAATAATCTCCGAACGTAATAAATGCAAGTTTGTAATATCTTGATGCCTCCTGCACAGCTAAAGCGTTCCTTTTGCCGTACGGATAAGATAATGCGGTTACGCTCCTGCCAGTTATGGCTTCAAGCTCCTGTTTTGACCTGGAATATTCCTCGTCAATCTGTTCCTTTGTGCAATTTTCAAGGTATGGGTGCGTGGCGCTGTGGCTTTGTATGCTCACAAGCCCCGAATCGGACATCTCCCTGAGCTGTTCCCTTGTCATGTAGTTAGGTTTCCCTACAAGGCTTGAGACAACAAAAATCGTTGCTTTGACATTGTATTTTTTTAAAATAGGAAAAGCATACGTGTAATTGTCAAGGTATCCATCGTCAAAGGTTACAACCACGGGATTTTTATATTTGTGTGCATAGGGGAGATCTTCTGCAAATATGGACGTGTATCCGTTTTCCGCCAGAAACTTCATCTGTTCGTCAAAACTAGCAGGACGAACAAAAAGAGCCTCATCATTAGACAGCGGAATATCCTTGATGCCGTGATACATATATACGGGAACATTAGTCCTCATACCCCAGGTGAGGACTAATCCGGCTATTGTCAAAACAAAGAAAAACAATAAAGTCAACAGTCTTTTCCGATATAAAAAGCGCACCTTTCACATCTCCGATTGCATTAATTTTCAGTAACAAATATCATAACATTGCGGATACGATAAATCAATTTATTTTTTAGAATAGACGATTTTTTGTTGAAAACCGCTAAATAATAAACTTTATGTGGAAAATTTTTGGATATTATAGATATACATTGATAGAATTTATATTTGTTTATAAAATGTTTATGTTTATATTATACACTGTTTATATTGATGATTTAACATAGTATTCGAGGATATCCCCAATAAAAAATAGAGGAGGCAGAAAAATGAAAAAAAGAATTACGGCAATTTCAATGGCTGTTGGCATTGTGATGCTGGCAGGATCCGCATTTGCAAATTATGTTGATGCGGGAGGATACACCGCTTGCAAAAATGCGGCGAAAAATTTCTTGAAAGAGCAAAACTATACTTTGAACATGGATGCGCAGATCCTGTTTGACGGGCAGATGATCAATCAATCTACTGTAAAGGAACTGTATGACAAAAATGGTGATGTAAAGCTTAACCATAGTGATGAATTTAAAAGCATAGTAAACGGAGTTGAAGATTCATATTCTTCCGAGAGCTATTATCAGGACGGGGAAAGGATAATCAAGCAGTACACCGGTGGCGAAAGAGCATACGAATCTTACTATGTAAACGATGAGCCGAAACCGTATCCGTATATAGGAAATATGTTCGGAATAAGTGATGAAGATGTGCAAACTGTAGATAAGGCGGTTCGTTTTGGGGAACTTGCTGCCGATTTGGTGGTGGGGGATTTGAAAAATAATTTGATTTTGGTTGAATCTACCGATGAAAAGGACACTTATGCCATAGACTTGGCAGGATATCAGATTCCCGATATCATAAATGCGGGGCTTTCGTTGGTATTTAGTCAACAGATGGCGCATAGCAGCAGCTTGTCGGAGGAGGATATTGCCAGAAACGAAGAGGCAAACAAGTTTATGCTGCTTGGAACGGATCCGGTCATAAGCAGCGTCAAGGGCGATGTCAGTCTTGACAAAGAGGGCAGACTGTCTTCCATAAATGCCGAATTTGTTTTGTCAGGCACTGATCGCCGCGGCAATGCTCACGAGGCTGCATTTAAGATGAGTGTAAATATATCCGATTACGGAACCACACAGCCGGTGAGATTTGATCTTAGCGGAAAAAAGGTTCAGCGTTCTTCCACATGGGAAAAGGACAGAATTGAGGAGATTGAGAATATGTTAGAGAGCAGGAATTTGAGCAAAGAGGATAGAGAAAACTATGAAAAAGAGCTTGAAAGCTTGAAAGCTTCTATAAGTTCGAGCCAGTCAACAGTTGATTGATCTGCAGCAGTAAAAATCTAATGGCTAAAACAGCGGTTTTGCGCTGTTTTAGCCATGTTTTCGAGAAGGAGAAGTTTATGGAATGTGTTTTGGAGGTTAAGGGATTAACAAAACTTTATAAAAACGGCAGAGGTGTGAAAAATATCAGCTTTCAGGTTGAAAAAGGTGATGTTTTGGGTCTTTTAGGTCCAAACGGCTCAGGTAAGACAACCATAATGAAAGTAATCTCAGGTTTGTGCCGCAAAGATTCGGGGGAAATAAAAATATTCGAAAAGGATGCAGAAGAAAATTTTGAAGAGTGTATGAGGAAAATAGGCTGTCTTATAGAAGCTCCCTCAATTTACGGATATCTTTCCGCTTATAAAAATTTGAGCATGATGTCACGTTTTTATGACAGCGTAGGGAAAACGGAAATAGAAAAGCTTCTTGAAACAGTGAGACTTTCGCAATATAAAAATGACAAAGCAGGCAGATTTTCATTAGGAATGAAACAGCGTTTGGGTCTTGCCATGGCACTTTTATCGGAGCCTGAGCTTATTATTTTAGATGAGCCAGCCAACGGACTTGATATCGAGGGAATGATAGAAATTCGTGAAATTATAACAAAACTTGCAGCTGAGAGAGGGATTACTTTTTTGGTATCGAGCCATTTGGCAAATGAAATTGAAAAAACCTGCAATAAAGTTGCGGTTATTTATGAGGGAGAGCTTGTTTCATTTGCCACAATGCAGGAGGCTCTTGAGCTTAATCCGGCTCTTGAGGATTATTTTTTGAGTACGGTCAAGGAAAAGAGGGGGAACATAATTATATGAAAACATTGTGTGCAAGCTATAGAAATGAGCTTGACAAGCTTTTTGTCAATAAAAAGTATACTGTATTTTTGGTAATCGGAATTCTGATCTGTATGGGCAAAATCGGTGTGTTATGGGCGGTTGGCGCAGTCAGCAAAGGAACTGTGAATTTAAAGATCAGCAATCTGGCACTTGAGATGCTCCCGTTTTTTGCGGAAGTTTTGGTTCCTCTTGTTGTTTTCATGGCTGCTACTGATTTAATGTGTACGGAAATACAGGATAATACTATGAAGGCAATGCTTCTTAGGCCTGTCAGCCGTTTTAAGCTTTTGATTTCAAAGACGCTTGCCGCATTTACAGTTGGTGCGGTGAATTTTATTGTTATATTGATTGCTTGTACAGTTTTGGAGGCTATTTTCGGTGATGCGTCAAAACTTTGGGGCTATGTGGGCAATAATGCCGCCGCATATTTAATTGACCTTATTCCCTTGTTCGTACTTGTTCTTATGGCAATGCTTGTAAATCTTATCAGCAAAAGCTCAACACTTGCTATGTTTTTATGCTTTCTAATTTACGCCGTTATGAAATATTGCAATTATTTCGTGATATGGGCAGGCAGTGCGCTTTTTACATCATACAGCCAGTGGCACAAGCTTTGGATTGGTACGGCTATCCCGTTTTCCGCCATGAGCAGCAAAATTTTTCTTTTAATCGGCTCTGCTATTGTATTTTTTACCGCAGCATATTATTTGTTTGATAAAAGGGATTTTTAAGATGCAAAAGCTGGTGTATCGCAATGAATATTAAAAGGAAGTTCATTATATCCAATATTGTTATGCTGGTAGCGCCTATTTTATTAATAGGCGTTGTTACGGTTGTATTTCTTGCTCTTTTTATAGTCACATACCCTGCTTTAAGCACAAACGAAATCTCACAAATTGACCTGCTGCACCCTAAAACTCTGATAGAGTCTATCGGAAGTTTTTTAGAGAAAAATCCTGATGCGGTACGCTATGTATGTCTTTGGCTTTTTCTTGATATTTTGATTATTACGGGCGTCGTTACGGGAATTACCACGCTGCTTTCAAAGAGTATTTTAAGGCCGATTAAAGAACTTATCAGAGCGGCTCAAAATATTAAGGATGGAAATTTGGACTTTGAGGTTATGCGTGCGCCTGATGCAGAAATTGATGAGCTTTGCCGCGTATTTGATGAAATGCGCCGACGGCTTAAAGAAAGCAAGCGTGTTCAGGAGGAACATATAAAGGAAAGGAAAATGCTGATTGCAAATATTTCACACGATTTAAAAACTCCGATAACGTCTATAAAGGGTTATATCGAAGGTATACGTGACGGTGTTGCCGATACTCCGGAAAAAATGAACCGATATCTTGAAACCATATATAAAAAGGCAAATGCTATTGATGAGATGATAAACAGCCTTTCTATTTATTCGGAATTTTCAAAGCTGAAATTTGATTTTGAACTCGGTGACTTTAATGAATTTGTTTTAAATATTGTGGATGAGCACAGAATAGACTTGGAAAAAAACAATATGCGTCTTGAAACAAATATTTCAGAGAAACCGGCCATTGTAAAGATTGATTACGAAAAAATGCGAAGAGTCTTTGCAAATTTAATAGATAATGCAATAAAATACAAGGACGGGACGGAAGGATACCTTTGTGTTTGCACGGAAATAGCAAGAGGAGGCGTTTTTGCAAAGCTTTCCGACAGCGGCATAGGAATTGGAGAGGGTGAAATTGAAAAGGTGTTTGAGGCTTTTTATAGGGCGGACCCTTCAAGAAATTCAGGCATTGGCGGAAGCGGGCTGGGGCTTGGAATCGCAAAGCAGATTGTGGAAGCGCATGGGGGCAGGATTTGGCTCAAAAGCGGTGAAAATAGAGGGACGATGGCAGTTCTTTATCTTCCATTGAGAGGAGATGTTGAGCATGAATAAAATACTCATTATTGAAGATGATAAGAGCATAGCGGAGTTGGAAAGGGATTATCTTGAAATAAACGGCTTTTCCTGCGCTTTTGCGGAGCGTGGTGAAAAAGGGCTCTGTATGGCTTTGTCAGAGGATTACGCGCTTGTTATTGTAGACATCATGCTTCCGGATATTGATGGCTTTGAAATATGCTCAAGACTTCGAGAAAAGAAGGATACGCCGATTATTTTTCTGTCCGCAAAAAACAATGATATTGATAAAATAAGAGGACTTGGTCTTGGCGCTGACGACTATATGACAAAACCTTTCAGTCCAAATGAACTGGTGGCAAGAGTGAAGGCGCATATAGCAAGGCACAGTCGCCTTCTGGGAAAAGAAGGAAAACACATAATTTCCGTACGGGGGCTTGTGATAGATAAATATTCAAGAAGGGTAACGGTAAACGGGGAAGAAACAGCATTTCCTGCAAAAGAGTATGAACTGCTGCTATTTTTGGCTGAGAACCCGAACAGGGTATTTAGTAAAGACATACTGTTTGATCGTGTTTGGGGACTTGATGCTGTGGGGGATATTTCCACTGTTGCGGTACATATTCAAAGAGTGCGCGATAAAATAGAAAAATACGGAGAGAAGTATATTGAAACCGTTTGGGGTGCGGGGTATCGCTTTAAGCTGCAATAAGCTATTTACTTGTACGTCATATTGTGATATAATCACCAATATATTTTTCTTTGAGGTGATTTTGTTTTGGACATTCTTTCGTTACTGCTTGTTGCGGTAGGTTTAGCAATGGATGCTTTTTCAGTTGCACTTACGAGTGGAATGGCGATAAATCGCTTAAAGCTTAGAAATGCGCTGAAAATAGGTGCATTCTTTGGCATTTTTCAGGCGATTATGCCTTGTATCGGCTGGGCTTTGGGGCTTAGCTTAAAACGTTATATTGAAACATTTGATCATTGGGTGGCATTGATTTTGCTTGCTTTTATAGGCGGCAAAATGCTTTATGAGGGATTGAAAACGGAACATGGCGACTCTGGTGAGGAAAATTACGTAAAAAATCCCCTGGACAATAAGCTTTTGACGGTTCTGGCAGTTGCCACAAGCATAGATGCACTTGCTGTCGGCATAACGCTTGCTACAGTTAATTCAAATATCATAACGGCAGCTTTGGTAATTGGTACCGTAACATTTTTTCTGTCGGCAGTTGGCGTATATATAGGACGAAAGTGCGGAAATTTATTTGGAAGCAAAGCCGAGCTTATAGGAGGCATTGTGCTCATTGGAATAGGCATCAAAATTTTGCTTGAACACTTATGCGAATAAAATATGTGCAATCTCAAATAAAAGGATAAGTTTAAAGCAATATTTGGTTTGAATAAGATAATATTTGAAAAATGCAAATGTTTTGCCGTGACATGCTTAAAACCTATACATGGTAACATTCCAATGTTTGCCACGGCTTATACAATGAGTGGCGGGGTTGTTTAACCCCGTTTTTTCGTTTATCGCTATACATCAAAAGCATATGTAATTTGCAACGAACCGCATCCTTATTTTTACAAATAACTTAATTTTATTATCGTAGCAGCAGTGCTTCATGTTCACACAGTACTCCAACATTATCAGAATATACACAATATAATTTGTTCCTGTTTTTTATTTCTTTTGAAGTTTCCCCTTCCCATACAAATATATTTATATATCTAAAATATTCAAAAAAACAAATAAAACAGATAAATTTTTTGTAAACTTTTTATAAGATTTATAGAATTTTTCACTATATCATGTTATAATTATAGTGTTGTGCCGTAAATTGCCACAAGGTACACAAATTTTTATGTTCAATCTTACAAGATTGCAACAAATTTTTAAACAAAGTACAAAACGAAAGAAGTGATGATATGCTTATTGATAAAATGACTTCATATGAATTTAAAAAAGCTATGTTTTTGTATTCCGGAGCTTTAAGAGAAATGAACACAAAAATACAAATTATAAATGAAGAATTTGCTCTAAAGCAAAAAACAAATCCTATTGAGCACATAAAATCAAGGCTCAAGACTCCCGAAAGCATAATCGCAAAGCTGGTTCGCCGCGGATATCAGCCCACTTTTGAAAACGCACTAAAGTATGTAGACGATATTGCGGGTATACGAATCATCTGCGCTTTTACAAAAGACATCTACATACTTGCTGATATCATCAATTCTCAATCCGACATCACCGTGCTTCGTGTAAAAGACTATATCGCAAATCCGAAAGAAAACGGCTACAGAAGCTATCACATGCTTGTGGACGTACCTGTTTTTATGTCGGACGAGATGTCAAAGGCAAGAGTTGAAATTCAGATAAGAACAATAGCCATGGATTTTTGGGCAAGCCTTGAGCACAAGATGAGATACAAATTCGAAAGCCAAATTCCGGAAAATTTAAACTTTGACCTTCTTGAATGTGCAGAAATCGTATCTTATCTTGACGAAAAAATGCTGCTTCTAAATAATGAAATAGAAAAATACAAAGTTTAAAAAGACTCGCAAAAGGTGAAAGACACCGATTAGTCAATCGGTGTCTTTCGTGGTGGTGGTATATATGATAAAAGGGTATATAATAGCGCAGTGCAAACACACTCACGCTACAATCCTATTATACACCATGTTTTTTATTTTTTAAAGTCTTTTTTTTATTTTTTTTAATTTTTATTAAAATATTATACTTAATTTTAAAAAATACCTCTAATTATTGTATAATTTTGCATAAAAACCATCTTTTTTTATTAATTCCATGTGAGAACCTTGTTCTACAATTTTTCCATCATTCATAACCAATATCAAATCCGCTTCCTTTATCGTGGAGAGCCTGTGAGCAATTACAAAGCTTGTCCTGCCGGACATCATTTTTAAAAATGCCTTCTGTATCCTTTGCTCCGTCATTGTATCCACACTGCTCGTAGCCTCATCTAAAATCAGCACTTTATGGTCAGCAAGCATTGCACGTGCAATTGTGATAAGCTGCTTTTGACCTTGTGACAGGTTCTCTCCATCCTCAGCAATAATAGTGTCGTACCCTTTGGGAAGCTTCTTAATAAACCCATGCGCATATGCAGATTTTGCAGCTTCAATAATTTCCTCATCGCCCGCTTCAATTTTTGCATATGCGATATTTTCCCTAATTGTTCCTGAAAAAAGCCAGCTTTCCTGCAAAACCATGGCAAACGTCTGCCTTACACTGTCTCTTGACGCTTCGTCAACTGGAGTTCCGTCAACAAAAATTTTTCCCTCATTCGGTTCATAAAAGCGCATAAGAAGATTGACAATAGTGGTTTTTCCCGCTCCCGTAGGTCCTACAATCGCAACAGTATCTCCCGCTTTTGCTCTGATATTTAGGTTCTTAATAAGCTCTGTATCTTTATTGTATGAAAAGCTTACATTTTCAAAAACAACCTCTCCTTTGTCCGCTTTCAATGGCAAAAGAACGCTCTCATCCTTTTCAGGCTCTTCATCAATTATTTCAAAAATACGTTCAGCCGACGCAACGGCTGATTGAAGCTGTGTCAATATGCCAGTCATGTCATTTATGGGACGCGCAAATTGAGTCGCATATATCAGAAAACTCGACACAATACCAATGCTCAAATTTCCGAAAACAGCAAAAAGCCCTCCCAAAACGCCAACACAAATATATGCAAGATTGTTGATGTATCTTGTTGTAGGATTTACTAAGGATGAGTAAAATTGCGCCTTTTGCCCGCATTCATACAGTCTTTTGTTTATTTCTTCAAAACTCTTTTGCGCACGCTTTTCATAGCCAAATGCTTTGACAACCTTTTGATTTCCTATCATTTCCTCTATATATGCATTCATTTCTCCGATTGTCTGAAATTGTTTTCGAAACATAATACTAGACCGTGCGGCAATAAACTTTGATACAAGCACACAAATTGCGGTAATAACAAGTATTGCAAACGTAATATGATAATTGAGCCAAAACATGATTGCAAGAGAGCCAATGACAGTCATAAGCCCCGAAAACATCTGCGTCGTACCCTGCAGCAACCCTTCTGACACGGAATCAATATCATTGGTAAGCCTGCTCATGATATCTCCATGCGGTCTTTCATCAAAAAAACGAAGTGGGAGAATGCTGATTTTATCAAACGCATCCTTTCTCATTTTCTCTATTACACGATTTGACAAAATAGTTGTAAACACTGTAGAAACCCATGAAAAAAAAGCTGAGGCAACGTAAACACAGCCCAATACTGCCACATAAAAAAATACCCCCTTGAAGTTTACGTTTCCATATCCCTTTGCAAAGTCGATTGCCCGCCCAGAAAGATACGGCATTAAAAGAGAAAGCGCATTTGCCGAAACAGCCGAAAAAACAAGCTTTGCAAAAATGCCTTTATGTGACTTTATGTATGACCAAAGTCTCGCTAATGTTTTTTTCTTCATACGGGTTCCTCCTGCGAACGGCAAATTTCAGCGTATTGTACGCAATTTTTAAAAAGCTCTTCATGAGTCCCTATTCCCTCTATCCTGCCATCCTCCAAAACAATGATTTTATCGGCATTTTTCACAGTTCTCACACGCTGTGATACAATGATGAGAGTACGATTGTCATTACTCTCACGAAGCGCATTCCAAAGCTTGGCATCAGTAATATAATCAAGCGCGCTCGCACTATCATCCAAAATTAAAATTTCGGGATTTTTCACAAGCGCCCTTGCAATTGTAAGCCTCTGTCTTTGCCCTCCTGAAAGATTTGCTCCGCCCTGTGTAATAATCGTATCATATTTTTGCTCAAACTTTTCAATGAATTCCGCCGCCTGCGCAACCTCCGCAGCATACGCAAGCTCAGAGTCTTTGGCCGTTTCCTTGGCAAAGCGAAGATTATCTGCCACACTGCCGCTAAAGAGCACCGCTCTTTGAGGGACTATTCCGATTTTATCTCTTAATGCATCCAATTTATAATCACGCACATCCATACCGTCAACCAGCACCGCGCCCTCAGCAGCGTCATAAAAACGCGGAATTAAATTAACCAACGTACTTTTGCCAGAGCCAGTGCCGCCTATAATGCCGATAATCTCTCCCGCTTTTGCAGTAAAATTAATATTTTCAAGAGCATTTTCAATAGAGTCCGAATATTTCATAGATACATTCTTAAATTCAATTTTAAAAGAATTGCCCGCCGCAGCGGTCGATTTTGCTCCATCTGAAATATCCGTATCCATGCTTAAAATTTCATTTACCCTAAGCGCCGACGCATACGCTTTAGTATAAAGAACCACAAGCTGGGAAACTATAAGCATGGCGTTTAAAATCTGGACAATATAATTGATATATGCAATAATTTCACCCTGCGTCATATTGCCGGCATTTATGCGAATTCCACCGAACCATATTACCGCCAAAACCGCAAAGTTCATAATCAGAGAAGTTGCGGGGTTCGTAAGCGCCGCAATTTTTCCAACGTTAATCGCATTATCTGCATACTTTTGATTTGCCTCACTAAATCTGTATCTTTCGTACTCCGCTTTTGCAAAAGCACGAATCACCCTCACACCCGAAAGGTTCTCTCTCAACACAAGTGCAATGGCATCAAGCCTCTTTTGAACAGTTTTATAAAGAGGAACTGCTTTAGTCATAATCGAAAAAGTCACAAAAACAAAAAGAGGAATTACCACCATAAATATGACAGAAAGCTTTAAATCAATCAGCATCGCCATAACCAATCCGCCAACACACAAAAACGGCGCCCTTATAACAAGCCTAATCAGCATGGCAACCGCCGATTGCAGCTGATTGACATCACCCGTAATTCTGTTAATCAAAGACGCCGTACCAAATTCATCCACCTGAGCATGAGAAAAACTCAATACTTTTTCAAAAAGCGCATTTCTCACATCCGTACCAAAGCCTTGCGACGCAATGGAAGCGGAATACTGGCAAATATATGCAAAAATTACACCTAGTGTGGCAATTGCAAGCATAAGAAGACCAGTTTTTAAAATATACCCCGTATCGGCCTTGTTGACTCCGTTGTCTATAATATACGCCATCAGCGTAGGAATAAATATTTCAAGCACAGCCTCGGCAAGTTTAAAAAACGGGCCTATTATAAGCTGGGTCGTATAAGGTTTTAAAAAAGGGAATAATTTATTCAAATTCTGCCGTTCCTCCTTAATCTGAGAAAACATAAATCAACTTAAAAATAACTATATCATTAGACTACGGAACAGCATTATATCACAAAAAAAAATTCCATACAACCATGGTTTTAACGGAAAAATTCCTTATAAAGCCGTATAAGAGCCGAATTTAAAAATATCGTGACACTTTTCTTTAGAATACATATATTGTTATAAAATACGCATGATATAACAAGGAAAAAATATGAATGAATTCGGAGGTTTATTATGTGTGGTATAGCAGGGTTTGTTAATTTTCAGAAAAATCTGTTTGATGAAAATGCATTAAATATACACATAGCAAAAAATATGGCAGAGCGCCTGCGTCATAGAGGTCCGGACTCGTGGGGAGAATGGCTTGGCGAACATGTGGCATTTTCGCATAGTCGCCTTGCCGTTATTGATGTAGAACATGGGAAGCAGCCCATGAAGCGTATATGCGGTGGATATGAATTTGTTATTACATATAACGGGGAGCTTTATAACACAGCCGCCCTGAAAGCAGAACTTTCGCAATTTGGCTATGAGTTTTCCACGGAATGTGATACAGAGGTTCTTTTGTATACCTATATTCATTACGGTGATGCGTGCGTGGATAAGCTTAACGGTATTTATGCCTTTTGCATCTGGGACTCTATGCGTCAGCGTGTGTTCGCTTGCCGAGACCGTTTCGGAGTAAAGCCGTTTTTCTACACCTTCTGCGATGACGCCTTTATTTTTGCATCAGAGCTTAAAGCGCTTTTTAAATATCCTGGAGTCGAAGCCGAGGTAGACAAAGAAGGTTTACAGGAAATTTTCGCAATAGGTCCTGCCCGCACACAGGGCAAAGGCATATTCAAGGGTATATTCGAGCTGCGTCCCGGACATTGCATGATTATATGCCGAAGCGGAACGAAAATAAAAAGGTATTGGCAGTTTAAAAGTATGCCACACACAGACAGCTATGAAGAAACCATTGAAAAAGTACGCTTTTTGCTGACAGATGCAATAACACGGCAATTGGTATCCGACGTTCCCATATGCACCTTCCTTTCAGGCGGTCTTGATTCTAGTATAATCACCGCCGTTGCAGCAAACACAAAAGCTCAAAAGGGAGAAGCCCTTAACACATTCTCCTTTGATTATTCCGACAACGAAAAATACTTCAAAACAAGCGCTTTTCAGCCCGACAGCGACCGTCCCTGGGTAGACAGAATGTCGTCAGCCTTTCACACAAACCATACCCACCTTGTGTGCAACAACAACTATCTTGCCGATGCTCTCGAGGACGCCCTAATTGCAAAGGATCTTCCCGGAATGGCGGATATTGATTCGTCGCTTTTATACTTTTGCTCTCAGGTAAAGAAAACACATACAGTCGCACTGTCCGGCGAATGTTCGGATGAAATTTTCGGCGGTTACCCATGGTTTAGAAGTGAAAAACCATTCGGCTCCTTCCCGTGGTCGCATGATATGACAATTAGAAACAGCGTACTTCGTGACAGTGTGGCAAACGAACTAAATCTGGAAGAATATTCCCTTATGCGCTATAGAGAATCTGTTGCCGAAACACCCCGTCTTGAGTCAGATACTCCGGAAAATGCCCGCAGAAGGGAAATATTTTATCTTAATATCAACTGGTTTATGCTCAACCTTCTGGAACGTAAGGACCGAATGAGCATGGCATCCGGTCTTGAGGTAAGAGTACCGTTTTGTGACCATCTGCTTGCTGAATATGTTTGGAACATTCCTTGGGAAATGAAAAACAAAGACAATATCTCAAAGAACATTCTGCGTGAAGCTGCAAAAACCATTCTACCCACCGACGTGCTGATGCGAAAGAAAAGCCCTTATCCGAAAACACATCATCCGCTGTACGAAAAAGCCGTAAAAAACTATATGACGGATGTTTTAGCAAATCCTAATTCACCGATACTCGAATTTGTCGATAAAAATAAGGTATTAAAGCTATGCAGCCAAAATTCTGATTACGGCAAACCGTTTTTTGGGCAGCTTATGGCAGGGCCGCAGTTTTTGGCATATCTTCTTCAAGTAAATTATTGGCTCAGAGATTATTGCGTTAAAATACTTTAAAAAAAACTATTCGGCGGAAGATTTTCCGCCGAATAGGTTTAATAAATAGGCATATTAAACGTGTCCTGTCCTTTTACATTGTTTAAAAGCGGAAGACAATAGTACGGATTTACATTTACTCCCCATTTCCACGCTCCGTTTTCTCCGTCATAGCGTACGGACGACCATCCGAGCTTACCTCCCTCAGATACGGGCTTGAAATAGAAATCACTGTTTTTGATCTCGGAAAACGGAACTCCAATTCCGTTTATGTCCGAATCAGCAGGAATTTTATTGTTTATTGTTATAGTGTCAAGAGCGTAATTATTTGAAACCGCTCCTCCGGCAGTTTTTGCGCAAATACGACCCCCAAGGCCATTTGTACTCAAATTTGTGTTTATTGCAACATTCTCGCTGATAAAGCCTTCTTCATTTACAGCCGCTATCCCGCCTATAAAGCCTTCCTCGACTCCTTTTTGTCTGATACTGTTTGCGGCATAGGTATTTTGTATATGACCGGATAAATTATATCCCGAAATACCTCCAGCATATGCTTTATTTGCCGCCGCATCAACCGACATAAACGAAAAACAATGAAGAATAGCGCCATATCCGGACAAACCTGCGATACCTCCGGCATATGATACAGACTCTGCAAGAGTTTCACTTGCAATTTTAATATTTCCGCTTGAGCAAGCCTGATATATTTCGCCGCCATTTAGCATACCAACTATACCACCAGAGTATGCGGTATGTGTTTTCACGGAAATAGTACTCTTGGCATATACACTATAAATATATCCTTCCCCATTAAAACCAGCAATTCCGCCGCAGCTGCTGCTTGAGCCTCCGTTTCTCCCCTTTATGGTGATTTCGCCTTTTGCCGAACAATTGATAATAACACCCTCATTGTCAGCACAAATTCCGCCGGTAGTGGTGCTGTTGCCATTTGCGGAAATTATATACGTGCTGTCTGTATTCTGTATGGTCCCATAATTCAAACCGACAACCGCTCCCGTCATTGGAGCAACATCTGTCTGATCGGTTCGTATAAACCCGCTCACGCTGCATCCCGAAACAGTTCCGTAATTGATTGCGGCAATAATTCCCGTTGTTTCAGAACCCGATATTGATGCATCCTTTATGGTTAAGTTTTTTACCGTTCCACCTGCAATCACACCAAACATACCATACATTTTCTTATCCGCATCATACTCAATGTCCAAATTGGATATTGTATGTCCATTGCCGTCGAGTGAACCGGAAAACCCGTTTTCCGGCGTATCCAGCAAAGATTTGTCTGCACATATCATCTTCCAGTTTCCGTTTTCTCCGCCGCTTGGCAGCTCTATATCACAAGTGAGAATATAATGGTTTTCGGGGGCAGCCTCAATTGCCTGAAGCTCCTTTACGCTGGATATCCGCTTTGGTGCATATATGGTAACACCTTCTCTTATAAGGGGCTTTGAAAGATTTTTCAGTGAAGGCAATAAAAAGCTGTCTTCTTCATCCGCCAAAACCCAATGGCTGCTAAAATCCCAATGTAGAATACCGGTATAAAAGTCCTTGTCCTTAAATTTTTCCCACTCCACATCCAATCCATTTTGACTGTCTGCATCAGGCAGTGAATCTCCCGATGTGGAGTTCATTTTATTGTATGCGTAATTATTTTTTGTTATCCCACCAGACTTATTTGTAGTAATTCTACCATTGTTCGATGTCATATAATCGGTAACGTTCATATTTGCCGCAAGGCAATTTTTAATAGTCCCACCGACATTTGCTCCCGCAATTGCGCTTGAATACATATTTGAAAGCACCGAATAGCTGCATGACATACACTCCTCTATCTTCCCCGAATTAATTCCTGCAATTCCTCCGGAATATGCCGATGCCTGCACCGTAAGAGCTGCGGATTGGCATCTTTCAACACTTCCATTGTTTAATCCGACTATTGCCCCCGCATTGTTTTCAGACGCATTCACAAGTCCGTCCGTAAAACAGTTTTCAATTTTCCCCCCGTTTGATTCTCCCGCAATAATACCCACACAATTTCTGCCCGTCACTCTATCCGCCGATACATACAAATTTTTTACCGTTCCGGCATAAATATAGCCAAAAAGTCCCGCATGGTCGCCTTTGACGGCCACGGAAAGATTTGATATTTTATAACCTCCTCCATCCAAACTGCCACGGAACATTTCATTTTGGGAATCTGCAGAGCCTATCGGCGTCCAATTTGATGAAAGCACAATATCGTTTTGCAGTTTAAAGTGCTTATCAAGAAAAAACCGCATGGCATTTAGCTGTTCCTCCGTGGTTATTATATACGGATTTTTCTCTGTCCCATCACCTTTATCATAAAAAAGTGTTCTTGCGCCGTAAATGCTCTTTATGGCGCTTTCATTGCCATACCAATCCACCGCTTTGAAAAAAATATTGTAAGTTTTTTTCGTGTCTGCGGCAATATACACGGATGTATCCATGTCGGCTTCTCCAATATTTATTAAAAAGCTGTTTATATTGCTCGGCACAGCCGTATTTTTTGACGCATCGACAATAGCATAGTATATTGTGCATGGTTTATTTGTTTTTATTAAAATGTTGAAACCCTGCGAAAGACCGCTGTCTTTGAGGCGGGGATATCCTTTTGTGAATTGAATTTTTTCGTTTTCTTCCGTATTTTTGTTCTGCATACGATCTGCTAAAACCAGCGCTTCTGCCCTTGTGATATGCGCCAATGGACGTATAGTATTGTCAGTATATCCTTTCATAATGTTATGCTCACACATATACCCCATATAACCAAGCGCATAATCCGAAATATCAAGTCCGTCACGATATTTAAACATCCGAAAGCTGCTTGTATTCTCTATTTTATACGCTCTGCCGAGAATTACGGCGGCATCTTGGCGTGAAAGACTTGCTTCCGGATCAAAAAGCGTCTCGCTGATTCCATTTACAATTTCGTTTTGCACAGCACAGGCTACATAAGGATAATACCACGCATCTTTTTTGACATCGTCAAACTTAATTTCAGCCTCATCCTCTTGAGATATTCCAAGGTTGTTTATTATAATTTTCACAAATTCCGCTCGAGTAATCGCTCTGTCGGGTTCAAAATTTTCAAGCGTTCCCACTCCATCTACTTTCCCGCCGTCAATCCACTTTTGAATTATTCTGCCCGCCCAATGTGTACTGTAGTCATTTGCAAAAGCAGTTGTTATGAAATTGAGAAAAATAATTAAAAATATAAAAACTTTTTTTATGTAAATACGCATACATATCTCCTTTACAATTTCGAGAATATACTGCTTTTTCTTATTGACTAAATTCTTTAAGACAACCTACTCTATTATTTTATCATAAAAAAATATACACTGCAAAAAAATTTTTGCTTTATATTATATTAAACATATGGTAATATATATGGTGTGAATATGGCTTAGACGCAATAATTCAAAATTTGGTTCCATAAATTGTGTTTGAAAATATCGGAGGAACATCTATGAAAAGACATGATATACAAATACGAGATCCATTTGTTTTAACACTTAATGACAGGAAAGAGTATTATCTGTACGGCACGACCGATAAAAACTGCTGGAATGATAAAGGTACAGGCTTTGACTGCTATAAAAGCGCCGACTTGGAAAACTGGGACGGTCCTTTTCCCGTGTTCCGACCAACTCCTGATTTTTGGGCGGACCGTCATTTTTGGGCTCCGGAAGTATACCAATACAAGGGAAAGTATTACATGTTTGCTTCTTTCAAGTCGCCAAATCATTGCAGAGGGACTCAAATTTTGATATCAAGCACACCCGACGGAAGTTTTTCTTTGCACAGCGATGGGGCTGTCACTCCTAATGATTGGGAATGTCTTGATGGTACGCTTTATATAGATAAAAAAGGTTCTCCCTGGATGATTTTCTGCAGAGAATGGCTGCAGGTTGTCGATGGTCAAATGTGGGCAATGCCACTTGGCGAGGATTTGAAGCAGGCGGCAGGCAATCCGATTCTTCTGTTTTCAGCTTCACAAGCAAAATGGACAAAAGGTTCTGTTCATAAACTCTGCGGCAAAGAACAGACAGTATATGTAACAGACGGACCGTATTTGTATAGGACAAAAAATGGGAAACTTCTCATGCTTTGGTCAAGCGGCGGGGAACATGGCTATGCAATCGGCATTGCGCAAAGTGATAACGGAGATATAAATGGAAACTGGACTCATTTGGACAAACCTCTGTTTGAAAAAAACGGCGGACACGGTATGGTATTTAAAAGCTTTGACGGAAAAGTTTTTGTCAGCCTGCACTCCCCGAACAACACACCCATGGAAAGACCTTGTTTCTTTGAAGTGGAAGAGATAAATGACGAATTGGTGTTGAAAGATGCATTGATTTAGGAATCTCCCTGAACAATTAGGAGATTAAGAGTTTTTCAATTATTATGAAGGCTAAAATTTTATATTCTCACAAAAAGTATAAACGTCTAAATTTGAGATAATAATAAAATAAAGGAAATGCTTGCATCAATAAAAAGCATTTCTTCCAACTCATTAATGAAAGGAAATATTTTATTATGAGGAAATATCTCAAACAAATTATTTTCGCACTTTTAGCCGTAATAATGATTAGTTATATACTTATTTCGCCAAATTCCGTTTCCGTTCTTTCGAAAATCGGATCTCAAGGCACGGAAGTTCGGAACATCCAATCAAGGCTCAAAGCCTGGGGCTATTACAACGGAAATGTTGACGGAATATACGGATGGCGTACCGCACAGGCAGTAAGGAGTTTTCAAGCGAAAAACGGGCTTTCCGTAGATGGGGTTGCAGGCCCTGCAACACTTGAAAAAATCGGTTTGCCCACGGGCCAAGCTGCCGGCTCCTCTTACGAATCGAATTTAAATCTGCTCGCCAGATTGATAAATGCGGAGGCTCGTGGAGAACCGTATGAAGGGCAAGTTGCAGTAGGTGCAGTAATTTTAAACCGTGTAAAGCATCCTTCGTTCCCAAATACAATCGCGGGAGTTATTTATCAAGAGGGTGCCTTTACTTCTATAGTCGATGGTCAAGTTAACGCTCAAATGCAGGCACAAAGCTACACTGCTGCCCGAGATGCATTAAACGGCTGGGATCCCAGCGGTGGTGCCATCTATTATTACAATCCCGCAACCGCCACAAACAGCTGGATTCGTTCCCGCCCGTATATTAAAACAATAGGAAATCATGTGTTTTGTAAATAACACTGAAGTTTTCAGGAGTGACTACGATTATTTAAAGGAGTTATCACTGTGAGTAAAAATACTTTTTTAATCATAAATGCCATTTTATTTCTTGCAATCGCAATATTTGATGGAATAAAAAAATCAAATGGTTTTAAAAGATAATCCAAGAATGCATTGCAAAATCTCTAAATATATGGTATACTGAAGCTGTAGTTTCGGCTTGACTAGAAGCATACTCGAAAATCCCAACATAGATTAATCCCGTCAGTATTTTTGCTGGCGGGATTTTTTCAATAATATGACTATGCCTTATCAAGCGCCTGCGCAATGTCCTCTATAATATCATCAACATTCTCAATTCCAACGCTTAATCTTATCAAATCGGCTCCGATGCCGCACTCTTTAAGCTGCTCGTCAGTAAGCTGTCTATGCGTTGAACTTGCAGGATGCAGTGCAGAAGTTCTTGCATCCGCAACATGAGTTACAATCGCCGCAAGCTTTAAGCCGTCAAGCACTCTTTCGGCAGCTTCTCTTCCTCCCTTGACACCAAATGATACCACTCCACTCGAACCAAGCGGAAGGTATTTGTCGGCAAGTGCTTTATATTTATTTGTTTTGAGTTTTGGATAATTAACCCATGAAACTTTCTCATTCTTTTCAAGAAATGACGCAACCGAAAGCGCATTTTCGCTATGTCGCTGCATCCTCAGGTGCAGGGTTTCAAGTCCCAAATTAAGCAAAAAAGCATTTTGTGGTGATGGCGAACAGCCTAAATCACGCATAAGCTGCACTCTCGCCTTTGTAATGTATGCAGTTGTGCCAAACTGCTCTGAATATACAATTCCATGATATGAGTCATCAGGCTCAGTAAATTCAGGGAACTTCCCGCTTGCCCCCCAATCAAAATTTCCGCTGTCTACAATCATGCCGCCTAAAGACACAGCATGACCATCCATGTATTTTGAAGTGGAATGTACCACAATGTCCGCACCAAAATCAATCGGTCTGCACAGGCAAGGCGTTGCAAAGGTATTGTCCACAATAAGCGGAACATTGTACTTATGTGCAAGACGTGCAAATTTTTCAATATCTAAAACAGAAAGTGCAGGATTTGCAAGCGTTTCACCAAATATCGCCTTTGTATTTTCACGAAAATATCCTTCAAGCTCTTCTTCACTCAAATCAGCATCAACAAAGGTTGCTTCCACTCCAAACCTCTTGAGAGTAACCGCAAACAGATTAATCGTCCCGCCATAGACTGTGGAAGAACACAAGATATGATCGCCTGCTTTACAAATAGTCATAACCGCCATGAAAAGTGCTGCCTGTCCGGACGATGTCATCATAGCCCCTGCACCGCCCTCAAGCTTTGCTACCTTTTCCTCTACAAAGCCAACGGTAGGATTTGCAAGACGAGTATAAAAATATCCCGACGCTTCAAGGTCAAACAGTTTTCCCATATATTCGCTCGAATCATATTTAAATGTAGTGCTTTGATATATGGGCAGTACCCTTGCCTCCCCGTTTTTAGGCTTGTACCCTTCTTGTACGCATTTTGTTTCAATCCTCATATTTCCCACATTCCTTTCTGCCAAACGGCCACTGCAAAAGAAGCCGGGGCTTTTTAAATCCCATAATGTCTTTTTCGTACGCTTGCATAAACATTTAGTGTATACATGTATATTATGAACCATTTTACACTATAATTATAAAAAGTCAAGAAGCAATATATATCTAATTTTCTCAAATAATGAACGGTTTATTTTTGCAATATGCATATTGAAGATTGATTTTTAAGTTACATGTATAGTATAATAAAGCAAAAAGCGGAGGTGGGTTTATGAAATTAGTTATTGCAATCGTACATGACGAGGACAGTACTAGCGCAATGCAAGCACTTAATGCGGAAGGCTTCAGCGTGACTAAGCTTGCCACAACCGGAGGCTTTTTAAAATCAGGCAATACCACATTGCTGATTGGTACGGACCAGTCTAATGTACAAAGGGTAATTGATATTATAAAATCACAAAGTGAAACGAGGAAAAGAGTGGTTTCTCCGCCTGTGCCGCTCAGTATGAACGGAGGTATGGAAGCATACCCGATCGAAATAGATGTAGGCGGCGCCACGGTTTTTGTTGTGGATGTGGAAAGGTTTGAAAAAATATAATGTATGGGTTTAGAAATATATATCATGACAAACTAATGCGAGGACTGATTTCGTCCTTGCAAAACGGCTCCCATCAACACGCTTACATTTTTGAAGGAGTTGAAGGTCTTGGAAAGCACAACTGCGCCGCTCTGTTTGCGGCAGCTCTTACATGTATGAACCAACACTCTGCCCCATGCGGTAGTTGTCCTTCCTGCATACAATCGAAAAGCGGCTCTAATCCTGACATTATTTTTGTAAGTTCCGGAGACAAGAAAAGCATAGGCACAGATAGGATACGTGAAATATCCACAGATGCGTATATTAAGCCGTTTGAAACGGCACGTAAAGTATACATAATCGAAGATGGCGAGCTTCTAACCGAACAAGCGCAAAACGCCTTCTTGAAAGTGCTTGAAGAACCTCCCGAATATGTGGTATTTATCATTGTTGCTTCAAGTGCGTCTTTTCTTTTGCAGACCGTTCTGTCGCGCTGCGTCCTAATCCGTTTTTCTCCGCTTTCCGAGGATAAAATCCGCAGATACATCCAATCGGTTTATCCAAGTGAAACGTCGCGGATTGACTTTCTTGCCAAATATGCCTGCGGCATACCAGGTAATGTAGACAAGGTAATAGCAAATGAAGCCTTTGAACCTTTAAGACAAAATGCTTTTTCTTCATTGAAACTGCTGTTTTCTCCACGTAAGCTGTCGGCGTATGACATTGCCGATTTCCTTGAAGAAAACAAAGAAAACGCCGAATTGATTTTGGATTTATGGCTGGAGTTTGTTAGAGATATGCTTTTTATACAGTGCGGTGAAGAAAAGCTGTTAATTAATCTTGATATGAAAGACAATTTGCAAAAAGAAGCCGCAAAGCTTAACGAGCAGGCAGCTGTCAAGGCTTTAGAGTTTCTTTTTAAGGCAAAGCAGATGCTCTCAAGATATGTAAATCTTCGTGCCCTATCATTGAATTTAGCGTTTTGCATTAAAAACATATTATAGAGCGATGAAAAGGATGCATTTAGGAAATCTCTGATTTAATGACATCAAACAATGAGTTTGATTTTTAGTTAGAAATTCTTTAGCATCCTTTTCTTTTTATAATTACACTTTCATGCTAATCTTTCTCACCGCGTCAACAAGACGTGAAATATCCTTGTTTTTATTGAATATTCCAAAGCTTACTCTCACCGCCCCGCTTTTTTGTGTACCGAGAGCTTTATGCGCCAAATATGCACAGTGCCAGCCGCCACGTACTGCAATTTTATAGTCATTATTTAATTTCTCAGCAACTTCGCCGCTGTCCATCCCGTCAATATTAAAACAAACAGTTCCGTTTCTCATTTCCATATTACAAGGACCATACACAGTAATTTCTTTCATATTTTTGAGTTCACTCATGACTCTCCACGCAAAATATCTTTCATGCTCTAAAATTGCCCTTACCGTTTCCTTCTTCACAAATTGTATGCCGCTTGCCAAAGCAGCTATGGCAGGCGTATTAAGCGTTCCGCTTTGAAGCATATCCGGCATAACATTAGGCTGAATAAGGCTTTCCGACTGACTTCCCGTACCCCCTGCAACAGGCGGCATAAGCTTGATTTTATCACTTACATAAAGCCCGCCCGTACCGAGCGGACCCATAAGTCCTTTATGCCCCGAAAATGCCAGTAAATCTATATTATCCTTTTTTACATCTATCTCCAAACAACCCGCACTTTGCGCCGCATCAACCAAAAAAGGGATGCCCGATTCAGCCGCGATTTTTCCTATTTTCCGTATGGGCTGTATGCTTCCACATACATTGGACACATGTGTACACACAATAAGCCTTGTATTATGTCTTATCGCTCTTCTTACCGCCTCAGCATCCACTATTCCGTATTCATTTGCCTCTACAATAGTGCATTTGCAAAACGAAAAAGCCGGTCGAAGCACACTGTTATGATCCATGCATGTCGCAACAATATGTCCTCCGTCACCTACTCCCCTTATAGCAAGATTCAATGCATAAGTGGCATTTTGAGTAAATGCAATCCGAGAAGCATCCTCTATATGAAAAAGCTCTGCAAGTTCCTCAGCTGTTTCCATAATTTTCTCCGCCGCACGAATACTTAAAAAATGTCCGCCCCTTCCCGCATTTGCACTTAAAAACATAGAGTAAAGCAATATATCCCTATATACCCTAATGGGCTTATGATAGGTTGTTGCGGCGTTATCCAGGTACAACACGATATTCACTCTCCCTGCCCGAACAATCCTCTGTATATATACCC
>JAOAAV010000076.1 GCA_026418715.1 Clostridia bacterium | reverse complement strand
CCAGTCTGTTTCTGAATACATCCCTTTTACTTCATCGTAGATGAAATTAAAGTCTATAGCTCTATCTATATCCCGTAAAAGATGATCCTCGGGCACTAAATCTTCTATGCTCACAAATTTGACTTGCTTTTGCTGTCCTCTTTTTTTTATATACATCAAAAAAACACCCCTGTCCTTATGGTTTAATTATACCATAAGGACAGGGACTCTTTTACCCTTTTGTCTACAGTCTGCGGCAGACACACATATGTGTCTGCCGTTATTTATTCAGTTTCCTCTGCTTTTCCATTTTTCTGTATTTAAGAGGCGTCATATTCATATATTTCCGAAATATGTCATTATACCTCTGCTGACTTGAAAACCCCACTGAAAGGGCAATATCACTGATTTTCATATCAGTACTTGACAAAAGCTCCTTTGATGCGTCCACCCTGACCTTTAAAAGATAACTCTTTGGGCTGATTCCGAATTCGTTTTTGAATGTATGCGCAAAATAGCTTTCACTTAGGAATATATATTTTGCGATATCGGAAAGTGTCAAATCCTTGCTATAATTATTTTCAATATATTCTTTTGCGGCACGCAAAAGTTCCTTGATTTTCAAAGACCTGCTTTTCACATTCTGTTCCCATTCATTTTTAAGCGTCCGTGAAATAAGTACAAAAAGCTCTAAAATCAGCAGATGGGCCATCAAATCTCCCCACATCAAGTTTCTTTCCCGTTCACGAAGAATATTTTCAAGAACTGCAATAATCTCGTTTTTTCTGCTAAGCTTCAGGTGAATAAATGCACCTGATTGGTCAGTATTTACAAACTCAATGAAATCGTCAAGAGATGTATCAGAGATATTCTTTCCTTTCGTGTCCTCAAATAAAAAGCTGAGCACAATAAACTCACAGCTTTTATCCGATTTTACGGTGAATTTATGCTGCTGATAAGGTTTAATCATAATCATATCATTTGGCTCAAGCACAACATTTTGCTCGCCGACTCTGAAAACAGACAATCCCCGCTTCATATAAACCACTTCAAAATGATTATGACGGTTCGGCTTCATGGACCAAGTCGAGTCATGAATTCTTTCTATGGATTTCACAATTACAGGCAAAAAATCCTGCTGAGCCAGAAAGCTTTCCCATGCCTTGGGCAGCTTTATTTCTGTTTCCTCCAACTGTCGCACCCTCTCTTTTTGTATCCCTTCCTTTATTATACCTGTAATATTAGAAATAGTCCATATTTATAACAAAAAATCATAAATTTATTGCTTACACATCTTCAACTGTAGTATAATAATAGTGGCTGTATAAATACTGGGAGGTGATGTTTTGCCGCAAAAGCAAGTCTTGAAACGGACGAAGCTTTTTTTATCCAAATTTGACTGGCTATTGTTTTCTTTTACTATTGCAGCCGCTGTATTCGGCATTATTGCAATATACAGTGCAACTAGAAGTATGAACAGCATAAGTAATGTTCTTGTTCAAACAGAATCTTTTTTTATCGGACTTGTGCTGATGATTTTGATTAGTCTCTTTGACTATGAGCAGTTTTCTGTTTTAATTAAATATATTTATATAGCCTGTGTCATTTTACTTATCATCGTGCTAATTCCCGGCATTGGTTACGCCGGAGATTGGGGGGCGAGAAGCTGGATTCGCTTAACTTCAACCATAGGTTTTCAGCCTGCGGAAATTGCAAAAATCGGTTTTGTGATAACTTTTGCCAAGCATCTTGAGAAAGTGGAGGAAAATATTAATCATCCACTGAATGTCCTCCTGCTGATTGTTCATATCGGTATATTGGTAGGTCTTATTCTTCTTCAGCCTGATGCAGGAAGTGCAATGGTGTTCGGTTTTATATTTGTATGCATGGTCTTTGTTGCAAGGCTGAGCTATAAATATATAATACCTGCCTTTGCTGTGGGAATTGCTTCACTTCCTCTTATTTATTTGTTTGTATTAAGCGACTATCAAAAGACAAGGATCCACGTTTTTTTGAATCCGGAAAGCGAGCCATTAAAAGGCGGATATAACGTAATCCAGTCAAAAATAGCGGTTGGCTCAGGGCAGATTTGGGGCAAAGGTTTTCTTCAGGGGACGCAAAATCAAATGAAATTTCTCCCCACAAAACACACCGACTTTATTTTCAGCGTTATTTGCGAAGAATTTGGCTTAATCGGCGCAGCGATTCTGATATTTTTGCTTTTTGCACTTATTTTCCGCTGCATACGTATCGCACAAAACGCAAATACACCTTTCGGTAAATATATATGCATAGGAATCGCCGCAATGTTCATATTCCATACCGTTGAAAATATTGGCATGTGTATAGGACTAACCCCCGTTACAGGGATTCCGCTTCCCTTTATAAGCTACGGCGGAACCTCTCTTTTGACAAATATGCTTGCGGTCGGCTTGGTTATGAGCGTAGCGTACCGAAGCGGTAATACCATGTTCTGACAAACGAAATATAAAAAATCTGCCTATACTTGGCAGATTTTTTTATATTTCGTTCTGAAAAAGAATCGGCTCTATTTAGAGCCGATCAGACTGTAGACACATATGTGTGTCTGCCGTTATTTTTTGAGCACGGGAAATAAACATCCAAATTGCGGCATGCATATAATATTAGTGTAGAGAGGAGGGAGCAAAACAGTTTTAAACTGAGCAAAACATACTTGAGGCGGGCTGGGTATGTAACTAAAAAATGGGATGGTGATTATTTATGGGATACGCATTGGCGGTAGTAGGTTCAATTACTGCGGCTACACGATTAAAAAAAAGAGTTTCTGAAACAGGAGCCTGCATACCTGCTTTGGTGCATACCCCTTCTAAACTAAACTGCGGCGGCTGTTCATATTCCTTGAGATTTAGGGAGCAGTATATGCAGATTATAAAAACATGTGCAAGTGAGGCAAACATTCCAATAAAGGGTATATATACAGAGG
>JAOAAV010000055.1 GCA_026418715.1 Clostridia bacterium | reverse complement strand
CGGCGGTATCGTGCATACTCACTCTGAATGGGCGACGACTTTCGCACAGGCGGGAAAGGGGATCCTGCCGTTTGGAACAACACATGCGGATTATTTTTACGGAGAAATTCCGGCAACGCGTCTTATGACAAGGGCGGAAATAGAGGGAGAATATGAAAAGAACACGGGCAAGGTTATAATAGAAACATTTAAGGATAAGGATCCGATGGCAGTTCCTGCGGTGCTTGTGACTAATCACGGACCGTTTGCATGGGGCAAGGATGCGCATGATGCGGTGCACAATTCGGTTGTACTTGAGGAAGTGGCGAAGATGGCATTTCGCAGCATGAATCTCACACCGAGGCTTGCGCCGATTTCACAGGCCATTTTGGATAAGCACTATTTAAGAAAGCACGGTGCAAATGCATATTACGGACAATAAAATTTTCAGGCTGTCGACCTAATGTCGACAGCCACAAAAAGTGCACGAATTTTTTGGAATAACTATATGTAAAAATCTAAGTTCCGCTTGATTAAATTATGTCTACAGTCTGAAAAATATTCTTTAAAACGTCGTTTGCGTTTTGGAGAATATTTTTTTCATTTTGTCGGAAACTATCCAAAAGGATTTGGCATATAAAGGGGAAAACAGCTATGGAGATACTGCATATCACATATACTTCGTTAGGTTCGCTGGCAGTTCTTTTTATTCTCACAAAGCTTATGGGAAACAAGCAAATATCACAGATTACCATGTTTGATTACATCAATGGGATTACGATAGGTTCCATTGCTGCGGAAATGGCAACTTCGCTGGAGGACGATTTTTTAAAGCCTCTTGTGGCTATGACAATTTACGCATTTACCAGCATCTTAATTTCATATGTAAATATAAGGTCAGTAATAGGAAGACGTTTTTTGGAAGGGAAGGCAATTGTCATATTGGATGACGGCAAATTGTATGAGGAAAATTTGAAAAGAGCAAAGCTTGATATCAATGAATTTTTGACACAATGCAGGAACAGTGGCTATTTCAATATTGCCGACATTCAAACAGCTGTGCTTGAGCCAAACGGAAAAATCAGCTTTTTGCCTAAGGCATCAAAAAGACCGGCTACAGTCGGAGATTTAAACCTTCAAGTGTCTGAAGAAAAGCTTATCGCCAACGTAATTGAAGACGGAAAAATAATAAAGGGCAATCTTATAAATTCGGGACATGATGAAAAATGGCTTTATGACGAGCTTAAAAAACAGGGAATGGAAAAAGTGGAGGACGTTTTTCTGGCTACTTGTGACCAAAGCGGTAATTTAAGCGTTTATGTCAAGCTTGGGCATGAAAAGCCGGATGACGTATTAGAGTGAGCATTAAAATTTTTAAAAACGCTTGCAAATGATGCTTATTGATATATAATATATGCTGAAAAGCTGTTCCCTATATTGATGCATGGAAAGGGGACTAATCGATGATTAGCACAAAGAACTTGTATTTTTCTTATACTGGATTTTCGCCGTATGTGATAGACGGTATAAATTTGGAGATAAAAAAAGGCGAGTATGTTTCCGTTGTCGGTGACAACGGTTCGGGAAAGAGTACGCTTGTAAAACTTATGTTGGGCTTTTTGAAGCCTAGCGCAGGAGTTATAATTTCTTCGGCAAAAAGGGTGGGTTATGTGCCTCAAAATAATGACTTTTCCAATTCTGCTTTTCCTATAACGGTTTACGAGCTTTTAAATTCGTACAGACGGCTTTTGAAGATAAAAGATAAGACTATCATAAGTGAAAATTTGCAGAAGGTTGGAATGCTGTCTTTTAAAGATTTCCTTATGGGAAATCTTTCGGGAGGACAGAGACAGAAAATCATGCTTGCACGGGCGCTTATGGGGAATGCGGATTTGCTTGTGCTGGATGAGCCGTCCACGGGAATAGATGTTCACAGTCAGAAGGAAATATATGAGTTTCTGAAAAAAATAAATCAGGAGCAGGGAATTACAATCGTTTCTGTGGAGCACAATCTGCAGGCGGCAATATCAAATTCAACCTTGATTTATCATTTGGAGGATGGAAAGGGGCATTTATGCACGCCCGAGAAATATGTCAATGAGTATTTGAGAAAGAATTAGGGAAACACATTGTGTTTCCCTGCGATTTGTATGGGGGATAAATGATGTTTAGCTATGGGTTTATGCAAAATGCTGTTTTTGTGTCTGTATTCATTTCGATTTTATGTCCATGTATTGGAATTTTTTTAGTGTTGCGAAGGTATTCGATGATTGGTGACACGCTTTCCCACGCTTCCTTGGCGGGAATTACCATGGGTCTTTTGCTTGGACAAAATCCCATTTTGGGAGCATTTGTTTTCACTTCTGTATGCGGGGCATTGATTGAGTTTTTAAGGACTTATTTTAAAAAATATGCCGATTTAATTCTTAGTATAGTTCTTTCCCTAAGCGTAGGAGTTGCCATTACAATCATAAGCTCGGGGAAGCTTCATGCAAATGCGGATTCTTTTATGTTCGGAAGTATATTGACCGTTACGAAATGGGATATGCTCATGGTGTTTATTCTAAGCATACTTTCAGTTTTAACCATAGTTTTCCTTTACGATAAGTTGCTGTACATAGCATATGATGAGGATGCGGCAAAAATAGCAGGAGTTAGGGTAAAGCTTATAAATTATGTGTTCTCAATACTTGTTGCTTCTGCCGTATCCGTTTCCATAAGGATTGTGGGTGTCCTTGTTTTAAGTTCAATGATAGCACTTCCTGTTGCGACGGCTCTCCAACTTGGGCAGGGCTTTAAGAAGACTTTGATTTTTTCCGTTGTTTTCAGTGTTATAGACATTATGTCCGGACTTTTTATTTCCTATTACCTGAATGTGGCACCGGGCGGGTTTACCGCATTGGTTTCTGTTTTTGTACTGATAATTGTTATTTTACTTAAAAAAGTGTATTCTGTATTTAAAACGGACAACTAAACTTTATTATTTTGATTTGTTGAATTTAT
Source organism: Clostridia bacterium (assembly GCA_026418715.1). GTDB lineage: Bacteria > Bacillota > Clostridia > UBA1381 > UBA1381 > SKW16. Next base: position 17,102 of record JAOAAV010000055.1, on the reverse strand, counting down.
TTAGTCTTAACGCATTTGTCACTACGGATACGGAGCTTAGCGACATTGCCGCTGCTGCAAAAATCGGATTCAAAAGCGGTCCTCCGAACAGATGAAGTATGCCTGCCGCAATAGGTATGCCCAAAATATTATATCCAAGTGCCCAAAAGAGGTTCTGCTTTATATTTCGGATAACGGCGCGGCTTAACGAAATTGCGAAAGAAACGTCGTTCAAATCGCTTCTCATTAGGACAATATCCGCAGATTCAATTGCCACGTCGGTTCCGGAGCCGATTGCAATGCCGATATCCGCCTGCGAAAGCGCCGGCGCGTCATTGATTCCGTCGCCTATCATGGCGGTAATTTTCCCCTGTTCTTGAAGTTTTCTTATTTCGTTTGCTTTTTCATGCGGCAAGACATCTGCTAAAACAAGGTCGATTCCGACCTGCTTTGCAACGGCATCCGCGGTTCTTTTGCTGTCGCCGGTAATCATGGCTGTTTGAATTTTCATGTCATGAAGAAATTTGATTGCTTTTCGGCTGCTTGGTTTTACAGTATCTGAAATTGCTATTATGCCTGTGAGAGTGTTGTCTGACGATGCGAATACGGGAGTTTTGCCTTCTTGAGAAAGATCTTCGCTGTGATTTTCAAAATCCGATAAATCAATGTTATTATCAAGCATGAGCTTTCGATTTCCCAGCAATATTTTTTTCCCTTCAACTATAGCTGTGATGCCGAGTCCCGGCAGTGCTTGAAAAGTTTCCGGCTGCACTAGCGGTACGGAAAGCCTTTTTGCATATTCTACGATTGCTTCTCCAAGAGGGTGTTCGGAGGCTTTTTCTGCGGATGCGGCTATTTTCAGCAAATCAGTCTCACCTTCTGCGGCTATTACGTCTGTTACTTGGGGTTTGCCTTCAGTTATTGTTCCTGTCTTATCAAATACCGCAACTTGAATTTTATGCGCCGTCTCCAAAGCTTCTCCGCTTTTGAACAAGACACCGTTTTCTGCACCTTTACCTGTTCCCACCATAATGGCGGTAGGAGTTGCAAGACCCAAAGCGCATGGGCAGGCTATAACCAAAACAGCTATAAAAATTTTGAGCGAAAATGTTACGGATTCTCCTGAGACAAACCATAAAATTCCCGATAAAGCCGCAACCGCTAATACGATTGGGACGAACTTGCCCGAAATAACATCCGCCAGTCTGGCAATAGGTGCCTTGCTGCCCTGCGCATCCTCCACAAGCTTGATAATTTGTGCAAGAGCGGTATCTTTTCCGACCTTGACGGCCTTAAATTTAATCATGCCGTTTTTGTTTATGCTTCCTCCTGTTACAGTATCGCCCACGCTTTTTTCAACGGGAAGACTTTCTCCCGTAAGCATCGATTCATCGACAAAAGTATGACCTTCTATAATTTGCCCGTCAACTGGAATTTTTGTGCCTGGCTTTACAAGAATGATGTCATCAATCTGAACATTATCAATCAAAAGCTCTATTTCCTCTCCGTCACGGATTACTATTGCTGTTTTTGGAGCAAGATCCATCAAGACTTTGATTGCTTTGCCCGTTTTGCCCTTAGATTTTGCCTCCAAAAGCTTTCCGAGAAGAACAAGAGTAATTATAACGGCGGTTGATTCGTAATACAGTGCCTCTACGTTTTCAAAATGTTGCTTGAAAATTTGCACGGTGGAATAAACGCTGTAGACAAATGCCGCCGATGTACCCAACGCAACCAGAGAGTCCATATTTGGACTTTTCTTTACTAAGTTTTTGAAGCCTGTCGTATAAAATTTGTATCCTGCAAACATAACGGGCACACATAAGCAAAATTGCAAAAGAGCGTATCGAAGGGGATGGTGCATGGGATGTATAAATGTCGGGGATGGCAAATTTATCATGTGAGCCATTGCAATGTACAAAAGCGGTATGGAGAATATCGCGGAAACTAAAAATTTTCTTGTCAAAACTTTTATATTTAAATTATCATTTTCATAGCCTATTTCATTGTACAGCTTTGCCCCATAACCCAATTTTTCTATGCAATCGATGATATTTTCCTGCGACAAAACAGTTTCATCATATCGGACGGAAGCTTTCTCAGATGCAAGATTGACAGAGGCGCGATTTATTCCATTTATCGCATTTAATTTTTTTTCTATTCTTGCGCTGCAGGCGGCGCAGCTCATTCCGCTGATTTTGAAAGTTTCGGTTTTCATTTGCGTCAACTCCTTCTATAATGATTTACAATTTGATAAAGAATTAATACTTATTTTATCACATATATTGCGGTAAGAAAATAGCAAAAAATATACAGGTACCTGAATAAAATGCTTGACAATCAAAAAAACATGTGTACAATAAAACTGTAAGGTACCTTTGTATCGAGATTTGGATTTATGTTAATTTTGAAGAATGGAGAGTTTTATATGTATGACAATGGCTTATTGGAGAAATTTGCTCGGATTCATTGGCTGCTGCATAAATATTATCAGCATAATCACATGGTTTACGGTCCTATGAGCGATCCGCATCGGGGACAGGGAAGGGTTTTGAAGCTGCTTAAGATGAAGCCTGAAATCAGTCAAAAAGAACTTTCTTTTTTACTGGATATACGTCCGCAGTCCTTGGGAGAGTTGCTGGATAAGCTGGAACGCAGCGGCTATATCGTAAGAACGCCTTCAAAAGATGACAAGAGAAGTTTGAATGTTAAATTGACGGAAGAGGGGGAAAAAGTAAAATTTGAGCCTCCGGAAAGAATAAATATATTTGATTGCCTTTGTGAGGAAGAGCAAAACACCTTGCAGGAGTATCTAAATCGTATCATCAAAAATTTTGAGGAGCATTTTGGTGAAGAGAGGTACGAAAGGAAACGGCATTGCCATAAGCATCACGGATATTTTGCTGGAGATTTTAGCGATGATGGAAGAGCAGACAGTTCTGAAAATTAGTAAAGCCTCCGTGAGAAGTGTTCTCTGCGGATGAAACAAAAAATAAACAAAAATATCTGCATATTAAATTGTTTTTGAGAATTTTTAGTGTTAGAATTAAATAATTATGGAGCGTTTTTAAGATATTTTTTGCATGAGGGATGGTATTTTCCTGTTTGAAAAGGAGGATAATGTTGTGTTATGACTGAAAATTCAAATAAAGTTTGTATCGATTCCCCGCCAGAGTATATTCTTTCCTATCTGGAAGATAAAAATATATCCCGCGTCTTTGCGGCGGCGCTTTCAGATATGGATGCGGACGGACGATACGGAGAGGTTTGGGCTATTGCAACGGACAAACAACTGCATATTTTGACGGGAAAAAGCGAATTGGGAGTTTGGCAGGAAGAGATGTTTGCAAGCTATGCCTATGACGAGGTTAAACGGTTTTATATTGATACCTTTATTTCAAGCGGTATTTTGGTTGGTGTTTTTGATGAGCTTGACTTTGAGCTTTGCGCCTTTTCTAACGGCAATGCCAGAAAGTTTGGGCATTTTGCTAATCTTTTGAACAAACTCAAAAATAAAGAGCTATTTTCGCTGGAGGATGAAGAATTTAAGGACGAGGATTTGTTTTGTCCCGTGTGCGGCAGTCCATATCCTAATCGGGGACATAAAATATGCCCTAAGTGCATGAAGCGCGGTGCCTTGTTTAAGAGAGTAATGTCATACGGCGTACGGTACAAATTTGAAATAATGGCTGTATTTTTAGGAATATTGGCAACTGCAGGACTCGGTCTTCTGCGCCCGCAGCTTAATAGCCGTGTGCTTTTCGATCATGTGTTAAATCCAAACTCCCAAAGGTACGGCCAGCTTGTTCCGTTTATATTGTCGATACTTGCTCTTGAAACAACTTCATTTGCTTTGAATGTGTTAAACGGAAGAATCGGGGCGAGCATATCAGCAAAAATTGTATATGATATAAAGCTTGAGCTTTTTTCGGCTATGCAAAAGCTGTCATTGAGTTTTTATAACAGCAAGCACACGGGAAATCTTATGACCCGTGTCAATAATGACGCACAGGATATTCAATATTTCATCAGTGACGGAATGCCTCATTTTATTATGAATTTAATCATGCTTTCGGGCATTCTTGCCATTATGCTGAGTTTTTACCCACTCTTGGCTGTGGTCGTATTTATGCCCATTCCACTTATCATATATGTTATTAAAACCGTAGTGCCGAAGTTTCGAAAATACAAATGGAATACATGGGCAAAAAACAGCCGTATAAATTCCATTATTAATGACGCCTTGACTGGGATGCGGGTGGTGAAGGCCTTTGGGCGTGAAAAAAGCGAGATAAACCGCTTTGAAAAAGCAAATTATGATCTATACAGAGCAAATGTAAAGGAAGGTCGTACGGCTGCGAAAACATTTCCTATGCTCAGCTATATTATGACTTTAGGTGGTCTTTTCGTATGGGGAGTGGGAGGCTTTAAAGCTGCGAGCGGCAGTATGACGCTGGGTGTGCTTTTGTCCTTTGTCGGTTATGTCAGTATGGTTTACGGTCCCCTTGATTTTATGGTTCGTACATTTGATTGGTATACAAACTGCATGAATTCGGCGCAGCGAATATTTGAAATCATAGATCAGAAGCCTGAGGTAAAAGAAGCGGAAAATCCCGTTCCCATGCCGAATATAAAAGGGAAAATCAGCATACGAAACGTAACCTTTGAATACGAACCGAACAAACCCGTTCTGCACAATATAAATCTGGAAATTGCAGAAGGAGAGATGATAGGCTTGGTGGGACATTCGGGTGCGGGCAAGTCTACCATTACCAACCTTATTACAAGACTTTATGATGTAAACGAGGGAGATATTCTTATTGACGACGTAAACATAAAGAATATCGCTTTTTCGGATCTTCGAGGGCAAATAGGTATGGTTTTGCAGGATACGTTTTTATTTTCCGGCACTATAGCCGAAAATATCGCATATGCGCGTCCGGATGCTACTCGTGATGAAATCATTTCCGCGGCGCGTCTTGCAAATGCACATGATTTTATCATGCGTATGCCAGACGGATATGAAACTATGATAGGCATACGAAAAAACAATCTTTCCGGAGGAGAAAAACAGAGAATATCAATTGCCAGGGCAATTCTTTCAAATCCCAAAATTTTAATTTTAGATGAGGCTACGGCATCCGTTGACACGGAAACGGAGCGGTTGATTCAGGAAGCGCTTGAGCGTCTTGTAAAGGGCAGAACAACCATTGCAATCGCACACAGGCTGTCCACTTTGAGAAACGCGGACAGGTTGGTGGTTGTGGAAAGAGGAACTATAGCGGAAGTGGGTACTCATGAGGAACTTGAGAGCATAAAGGGAATTTATTACGGAATGCTTAAGATGCAAAAGGAAGCATTGAGAGTGAGAGAGTAGGAGGGAAAATATGTCACCACAAAGAGGATTTGGACCTCCGCCTGGCGGTATGCCGCCTGGTATGGAGAAACCGAGAAGAAAGATGGGGATAGGGAAATTTACTGATATTGTTTATCTGCTTCCCGAAAATATCACATTCTATAAAACAAAAGGCGGGCTTATCGGAGCGAAAACAAAGGATTATGACGGCAGGGCGAATCTTTTTCGCATTTTTCCGCTCAACCTGGAAAATAAGTATATATCCGTTCGTGACAAGGACCTGACGGAATTGGGAATCATAGAAGATATGGAAATTTTTCCGCAGGAGCAGATTGAGCTTATGAACGATGAGCTTAACAAAAGATATTTCATTCCTAAGATTACTAAAGTAATCGAAGCTAAAGAGGAATTCGGCAACTACTTTTGGAACGTGGAAACAACCGCTGGTGAGCGGAAATTTTCAATGCGTGATCTGGCAAACAATGTTATACATAAGAAGAACGGAGCGATTGTACTGGTGGATGTTGACGGCAGCCGATATGAAATGGAGGACGTCTACAAAACAGCAGGCAAGGCTTTGAAATTTTTGGATATATGGCTCTAATATATTCGGAAAGGAGCATGGCCCGATATGAATTTGAACTATGCGCTTCCTCAAAGGGAGGACCTTTTGGTCAGAGGACTGCTTTGCGGGGAAGAAATCTTATATTGTCTGCCATATGATTTAAATGAGCGGGGAAGTTATGTGGACGGATATTTTATCATTACCAAAACACGCATAATTTTGCTTTGTAATGGAGAAATTGCCAGTGAATACAAAATTAAGGCAGGAGAGGACTACCTTGCGGAGGACTTGGTTTCAAGCGGACGTATAGAAGGCGTTTTTGGTGGAGAGGTTTGTGTTTTGGCGTATTATACCATGGAACACGTCCCGCGCTACGCGTATGCACAACGCATATTAAACGAGCTGGCCGTGGGAGAAATGCCGAAAATTGAGAGCATAGATGACGAGAAAAAATGCCCTAAATGCGGACGGGCATATTTAAAGCGCACAAAAATTTGCCCTCACTGTTTGAGCAAAATAAGTGCATTCGGAAAAATTGCGATGGTGGTAAAACCCTCATGGTATCTTTATGTGATTATTCTTGTGCTGTTTTGGTGCAACTCAGGTGTTATGCTGTATCAGCCGCTTGTAAACAGATACATAGTAGACCGTGCAATTTTGCCTATGTCAAGCGGGACTATGCCGCTTTCCCTTCCTATACTCGTTTTTTATATAGCTTTGATTGCAGCGTGCAATTTGGCGGTATCTTTGATTGGTGTGGGCAGACAGTACGTTACTACCGAAGCGAGCTCAAGGCTTGCACGTGATCTGAAAAATATGGTATACAGCAAGGTGCAGGAACTTTCTATCAGCTATCTTGACGAACAAAAGACAGGAAATCTAATGAACCGCATCAGCAGAGATACCCAGCGAGTGCAAAATTTTATACAAAATATAGCCTCACAGGCGGTAAACGAAATATTTTTGCTGTTGGGTGTTTTGATAGCGCTTTTCTTATACAATTGGAAGATGGCGGCGCTTGCCGTTTTGCCTATACCGCTTGTGGTTGTGTTTTGCGGCGGAGTGCATGACAGAATGCACAAAATGTACCGCAATCAATGGGTTAAAATGGATAAGCTAAATTCCTTCTTAAATGATATTTTAAACGGAATTCGGGTTGTGAAGGCATTTGGACAGGAGGAGCGTGCAATAGGCCAATTTCAGGATGATGCGGAAAGTGTAAGAAGGCTTACCACAAAAACGGAGCATTTTTATGCGACATTGATTCCGGCTATTAGATTTTTGATGACTTTGGGAAGTCTTATGATTACATTTTACGGAGCATCTCTAGTTCTTAAAGAAAGGCTTTCCGTCGGCGAGCTTTTGCAGTTTTCCACATATGCGTCCTATCTTTACGGACGTTTGGAATGGTTTAGTATGCTTCCGCGCTGGATGAGTGAGGCGGCGAACGCAATTGAGCGAATTTTTGAGGTGCTTGACCATGAGCCTGAAATAACGGACGAAAAAAATGCGGTTGATGCTGATATAAAAGGAAACATATCCATGGTTAATGTGACGTTTGGATATAAAACGTATCAGCCTGTAGTCAAAAACTTGTCGGTTGACATAAATCACGGCGAGATGATAGGCTTGGTGGGCCATTCCGGAGCGGGCAAGTCGACAGTTATTAATCTTCTGATGCGTCTTTATGACGCAGATGAAGGAGATATTTTTATTGACGGCATAAATATACGCAATTTGTCGCAGGCATCGTTTAAAAGCCAAATTGGGGTTGTATTGCAGGAGACATTTTTATTTAGCGGAACTATTCTTGAAAATATTCGCTATGCAAAGCCGGAGGCAACAATAGACGAGGTAATTCGTGCGGCGAAAATTGCTAATGCGCATGACTTTATCGTAAGCTTTCCAAACGGCTATGATACGAGAGTCGGAGAAAGGGGACAGCGTTTGTCGGGCGGCGAACGTCAACGCATTGCAATTGCAAGAGCGGTTTTGACCGATCCTAAAATTTTAATCTTAGATGAAGCGACAGCATCCGTGGATACCGAAACGGAGCAGTTGATTCAGGAGGCTTTGAAACGCTTGATTAAGGGGAGAACAACCATTGCAATTGCGCATAGATTGTCAACATTGAAAAATGCCGATCGCATCATGGTAATGGATCACGGAAAGCTTGCAGAGTTTGGCACACATGAGGCCCTTATGCAAAATGAGGGTATTTATTATACGCTGGTAATGGCGCAGAAGAAGATGTCTGCAATTAAAGCTTTGTGACGCATAATGGGGCACGATTTAAAGTGCTCCTTTTTCAAATTTATTATATTGCAATATAGCAGGGGAAAGTATATAATAAGAAAATAAAAATGTAAGGCTTTGTGTGGGAAAGGAATAAGCATATGATAAGAAAATCTCTAATATCTTTGATTTATGAAGCGGCTTCCATACAAAGATGGAATGATCATATCCGTCCGTGGTCGGGCTTTTCAGAGCTTGACAAGCAGGCTCACAAGCTGTTTTATGCCTATATTCTGGCAAAATGTGAGGGTGAGTTTGACGGCTTGAAGCTGATTGAAGGCGGCATTTTTGAATTTTTGCATCGTGTGATCTTAACTGACATCAAGCCGCCGATTTATCACAGCTTGATGGAGAAAAAGGGCGGACAAATCAACAGATGGGTGATGAGCCAGCTAAAAAGTCGGATTGACGGGCTAAAAGGCGGCTTTGCTGACAAAATGACCGAATACTATGAAAATGCTGATTATGCAAAAAAGGAAAAGCAAATTTTGAAGGCGGCGCACTATTATGCCACAAACTGGGAATTTGAAATTATTTATCACTTAAACCAAACAACCTACGGCATAGAAGAAACAAAGGCAAATGTCACAAAGGGATTGGCAGCTTGTGATACTTTTGCAGGATTTCGATATTTTGCGGGCAGTCCTTATTTAAAAGACTTTTTGTCCCTGATAGGACAGCTTCGCTATCAGCAGAGGTGGTCAAGGACGGCAAGACTCCCGCAAACTTTTGTTATGGGGCATATGCTTGTGGTTGCAATGCTTTCGTATTTTTGCTCCTTGGAGGCGGATGCTTGCGACAAACGTTTGGTCAACAACTTTTTCGGCGGGCTTTTCCATGACCTGCCGGAGGTTTTGACACGGGACATTGTATCACCGGTGAAAGCGTCTGTTGAGGGTCTTGAGGATATTATCAAGGATATTGAGGATTCCCAGATGAAGGAGATTATTTATCCGCTCCTTCCTCCCCCGTTGCATGATGAAATCGTATACTTTACCCAAGATGAATTTGCGTCAAAAATAAGACTTGATGGGAAAATAACGAAGCTTTCATCTGAGGAAATCAGCAAAAGCTATAACTGTGACAAGTACTGCCCGATTGACGGAGAGATTATACGGGGCTGCGATCATTTGTCGGCATATATTGAGGCGTATTTGTCGATTCATTACGGGATTGTATCGGAACAGCTAAAATCAGGGCATGCGGATCTTTTTGCCCGATATGAGAATAAAAATATTGCTGGTGTGGATTTTGGCCAGTTGTTCGATTATTTTAGAATTTAGGAAGTGATCTTTTGCAAAAGAAGCAAGATAAAGTGCTTACCTATGAACAGGTAAAGGAGAAGGCTTTGTACCTTTTGTCTTTTCGTCCACACTCTGAAAGAGAGCTTGAGAAAAAGCTTTTAAAAATTGGAGCGAAAGAGCAGGATATTGAGGATGTGATTGAGTTTTGCAAGGAATATTGTCTTATAGATGATGAAGCTTTTGCGAAGCAGCTTGCTCTCCAGCTTTCCGAAAAATACGGAAAAAGCCGAATAGGGTATGAGCTTGCCAGACGAGGAATTTCACGGGATATCATTTCCGTTTGTCTTGAAGAAATTGAATTTGACGAGGAAGTGTTGCTTCTGCTGGTGGAAAAAAAACTTGCGGGCAATTTTGAGAAAAAGAGCATTGACAGGGCTATCCGCTATTTTTCTTCCCACGGCTATGCGATTTCCGATATATGCCGCTGTATTGATACGCTGAAAAATTAAAAGGAGATAACTATGGGATACAATATAGGAATTGTGTCGCTCGGTTGTGCCAAAAATCAGATTGATGCAGAGATTATGCTTGGTCTTTTGGCAGGCGAGGGACATAAGATAGTGCACACCCCGCAAACGGCGGACGTGATTATTGTAAATACCTGCGGTTTTATAGAACCTGCGAAACAGGAGTCAATTGATGCCATACTTGAAATGGCGGAGTATAAAAAGGGAAGATGCCGTGCTCTTATTGTAACCGGCTGTTTAGCGGAGCGTTACAATATGCAGCTTTTGGAAGAAATTCCCGAGGTTGACGCGCTTTTGGGGACGGGCGATTATGATAAAATTGCCGACGCAGTAAACAAAGCCTTGATAGGAGAGCGCAGCGCAGTTTTTGGGCATAACGAAAGGGATGTCGAGGAAGGGTTGCAAAGGATTCTTACGACTCCCGGATATACGGCATATTTGAGGATTGCCGACGGCTGCGACAACCGCTGCACCTACTGCGCCATTCCTATGATAAGGGGCCGTTTTCGCAGCCGAAAGATGGAGGATATTTTGGCGGAAGCTGAAAATCTTGCGGAAAGAGGCGTAAAGGAGCTTATAGTTATTGCGCAGGACACCACAAGATACGGTGTGGATTTATACGGCAGATATGCTCTTGATGAGTTGCTTGAAAAGCTTTGCAAAATAGAAAAGATAGAGTGGATTCGTGTACATTATTTATACACCGAGGCGATTACGGACGGGTTGATAGAAGTTATTGCAAACGAGAAAAAGATATGCAAATATATTGATATGCCTATACAGCACGCAAACGACGAGATATTAAAGCGCATGGCAAGACGGACAAATCAAGCTCAAATAAGAGAGCGCATTAAAAAAATTCGTGAGAAAATGCCTGATTGCGTAATAAGAACGTCAATTATCGTGGGCTTTCCAGGCGAAACGGCTGAGCAGTTTGACGAACTTTGCAGTTTTATAAAGGAAATTCGCTTCGATCGTATGGGTGTGTTTGCTTATTCACAGGAGGAGGATACGCCCGCTGCAAACTTCAAAGATCAGGTTGACGAGGAAACAAAGAAAAAGAGGCTGGATGAGCTTATGATAATTCAGCAGAAAATCTCGTCAGAACTTAATGCAAAAAGAGAGGGAGGCGTGCTTGAGGTAATAACGGAAGGCTATGACGAGGATTCGTATATGTATTATGGCAGAAGCCGTGGGGACAGCATAGGAATTGACAGCAGGGTTTATTTTGCTGCTCATGATGAGATTGATATGGGTGACATTGTTCTTGTAAAAATTCTGGATTCGGATGAGTACGATCTAACCGGTGAAATTGTGGATGAATAGGAGGTATATGCAATGAATACGGCAAATAAAATTACGCTGCTTCGTGTTGTTCTTGTTCCGATATTTATGTTTTTTTTGATGAAAAACAACTATACCTGCCAGCTTATCGCCCTCGCAATTTTTTTGTTCGCGGCGGCGACGGACGGTGTAGATGGATATATTGCGAGAAAATATAATCAAATCACGACATTCGGGAAGTTTGTAGACCCGCTGGCGGATAAAATGCTTACCACGTCGGCGCTTGTTGTGCTTTTGTATTACGGCAGGGTATCCCCATGGGCAGTAGTTATTATTTTGGCGCGGGAATTTATCGTAATGGGTGTCAGGCTTGTGGCTGGGGCTGAAGGCAAGGTAATTGCCGCAAGCTTTTGGGGCAAGCTGAAAACTGTAACCCAGATGGTGGCGGTGATTGCTGCAATTGTGCTTTTGGGAGGCGGCTTTTCTCCTGTCCCTGCAAAACTGATTACCGATATTTTAATCTGGCTTTCGGTTGTCATTACGGTGTTTTCAGGAGTGGATTACCTCGTAAAGAACTGGAGTCTTATGGATTTAAAGGGTGCAGATCAATGAAAAAAATTACAAGCTATGTGAGGAAGGCAATAGAAGATTATAATATGATAGAGGAAGGCGACAGAATCGCTGTTGGAGTTTCCGGTGGCAAGGACAGCCTGTCGCTTTTATGTGCACTTGCCAAGCTGAGCGAATATTATCCAAAAAAATTCACTGTCTGCGCCATTTCACTGGATATGGGCTACGGTGCGGATTTCTCGCCCGTAGGCAGGCTTTGTGATGAGCTTGGTGTGGAATATATAATCAAGGATACGCACATAAAGGAAGTCATTTTTGATATAAGAAATGAAAAGAATCCGTGTTCTCTATGTGCTAAAATGCGGCGGGGCGCCCTTAATGATGCAGCAATGGAAAACGGATGCAAAAAAGTAGCGCTTGGTCATCATAATGACGATGTTCTTGAAACCTTCTTTTTGAGCCTTTTTTATGAAGGGCGTATCAGCTGCTTTTCTCCTGTAACATATCTTGACAGGACGGATATTTATCAAATCAGACCTATGATCTATGTGCCTGAAAAAGATATAATAGGAGCGGTAAGACGGCTTTCTCTGCCTGTTGTGCACAATCCGTGTCCTGCCAACGGATGCACAAAGCGGCAGGAGATGAAGGATTTAATAAAACGTTTGGATAGAGAAACAAACAGGGGCCTGAAAAAAAGACTGTTTACTGCAGTCAAAAACAGTGGCATAGATGGCTGGAAATAAGGAGGATTGCTATGATAAAGGCATTTGATCTGAATAAAGTACAATTATGGGACGGTATATTTAAAGACTCGCAGGAGATCGGGAAAAAATATCTTCTGGATTTGGAAGTTGACCGCCTTTTGGCTCCATGCTACGAAGCGGCGGGACGCACTCCGAAAGCGCCCCGATACGGAGGTTGGGAGTCTATGGGAATCAGTGGACACGCATTGGGGCATTGGATGTCCGCATCTGCGGCGATGTATGCCGCCACGGGCGATAAGGCACTGAAAGAAAGGCTTGATTACGCAGTCGTTGAGCTTGGCGAGCTGCAGGATAAAGACGGCTATGTGTCCGGCTTTCCGCGAGAGTGCTTTGACAAGGTTTTTTCGGGAGATTTTTCAGCGGCGGCATTTGAACTTGCGGGACATTGGGTGCCTTGGTATTCCATACATAAAATATATGCAGGGCTTATTGATGCGTATTTGTTTGCTGAAAACCAGCAGGCGCTTGATGTTGTCTGCCGCCTTGCGGATTGGGCGAAGAGGGGTACGGATCTGCTTTCGGATGAGCTTATGGTAAAAATGCTTATTACTGAGCATGGGGGCATGAATGAGGTTTTTGCCTCGCTTTACGAAATTACGAAGAATGAGGATTATTTTAATCTTGCGGTTCGATTTAGCGATGATTCAATTTTAAAGCCGCTTTCGCAATTTTGCGATGAACTTGAGGGCAAGCACGCAAATACTCAGATACCGAAAATTATCGGTGCGATGAAAATATATGAGCAAAATTATGCTTTTGCCGAGTATAAGGATGCATCAGGATTTTTTTGGGACACGGTGACCAAACATCGCTCTTACGTATTTGGAGGGAACAGCAACTTTGAACATTTTGGAAAGCTTGATACGGAACCCCTGAGCACACAAACCTGTGAGACCTGCAATTCGTACAATATGTTGAAATTGTCAAGAATGTTGTTTTTGCAGGAGCAGGACTCAAAATATTTTGAGTTTTACGAAAATGCACTTCTAAATCACATTTTGGCATCGCAGGACCCTGAAACGGGAATGAAAACGTATTTTATGGCTACCACACCGGGGCATTTTAAGGTATATTGCTCACCATATGATTCTTTTTGGTGCTGTACAGGAACGGGCATGGAAAATCCGGCACTGTACGGCAGAGATATATATTATTGCGATGACGACTCGCTTTATGTGAACTTGTTTATCTCCTCTCGTCTTGACTGGAGCGAAAAAGGGTTTATAATCTTGCAAAAGACAAAATTTCCATATGAAGAAAGCTCAAGCATTGAAATTTTAGATGGAGAGGGTGTTTTTGAACTTAAAATCAGAGAACCCGAATGGACAAATGTGAAGGTATCCGTAAATGGAGAGGATATTGGCATTACCGACAGAAAAGGCGGATATGTCTGCATTAGGCGTATATGGAAAAAAGGCGATGTTATTAGATATGTCATGCCTATGAAGATAAGTCTGTATACTGCCAAGGACGATAAAAATGCGGTCTCATTCAGATATGGTCCGATAGTGCTTGCCGGAGCACTTGGGAGAGAAAATTTTCCAGAAACGGACATTTTGAAAGTGCATACATCTCTTGATCATCACCCACGCATCAAGGTTCCTGCGCTTGTGACGGATGATAAGAATATTGAAAACTGGATTCGCCTTGTTGACAAAAAAACTTTGACTTTTGAAACCGAGGCGGTAGGAATGCCGAATAATGAGGTTGTTCGCCTGTTGCCGTTTTTTGCGCTACATCATGAAAGGTACACGCTTTACTGGAGGCTTTATACCAATTCGGAGTATTCGAATTTGTCGACACATGAGAGGGAGTATGAAGAAAAGCTTGCAAATGCAACGGTTGACATTGTGCGTCCGAATGAGCAGCAGCCCGAGCTTGACCATAATATGAAGGCTGAAAATTCGATTTGCGGGTATTTGAGCGGTGCGGATTGCGGTTGGCGTTTGGCGATGCCGGGCGGATTTTTCAGCTATAACATGAAGGTTAATCCGACAGAGGACAATTATTTAATGGTATTTTACTGGGGCAGTGACGCCGATTTTTGTCAAGACGGAGTCTGGTATAGACGTGAGTTTGATATTTTTGCAAATAATATTGCAATAGGCACACAAAAGCTTAACAGGGAGCATTTTGATAAGCTGATTTCAAAGTTTTATAAAATACCGAAAAGCGTCATAAGAGGCGAAACAGTGGAAATCAAATTTGTCCCAAAGGATGAACGTTCTGCGGCAGGCGGAGTATTCGGAGTTAGAATTACAAGAGAAATAGTTAAAAGAATGTCTGAATGAGAGATTTTTTAATTAAAAAAGTCGAATTATACAAAAGTGGCTGCAAATTCATTATTGCAGCCACTTTTAGATTTTAGCCTGCTTTGGCAGGTTTTCATATTCCTAAAAGTTTTTTCACATCGTCAAACAAATCTTCCAAGGTCTTTTCCGATTCTTCCAAGCTTTCTCTTACCGTACCGAAATAAATTTTAATTTTAGGCTCGGTTCCGGATGGTCGTATAATGAAGTAAGTTTTTCCGTCGGAAAGATTGTATTTTAAAACGTCGGATTTGGGAAGACCAATCAAGGCTGAAACATTTGCGTCTTTGTCCGTAATGGTTTGCATTTTGTAATCGGTTGTCATAACAACATCCATATTCAGTGCTTGCTTTGGAGGATTTTTTCTTAAATCGGAAAGTAAGGACGCCATTTTTTCCATGCCGTCTTTGCCGGGCATAACAATTGATACGGTTTTTTCAAAATAATAGCCATATCTTTTGTAAATATCCAAAAGCGCCTCATAAAGGGACATATTTTGCGTTTTATAGTATGCTGCCATTTCAGCAATAAGCATGGACGCCACAACTCCATCTTTATCCCTTCCGTGGGTTCCGGCAAGATAACCATAGCTTTCTTCAAAGCCGAATACATATTCGTGTGATCCCGTTTTTTCAAATTCCGTCATTTTTTCACCTATATATTTAAAACCGGTCAGCACATTAATTGTTTTTACCCCGTATTTTTCGGCAATTGCCGCCGCGAGCTCAGTAGTCACAATTGTTTTGATTATTGTGGATTTATCGGAGAGCTGCCCCTTTTTTGCCTTGGATGAAAGAATATACTCGCAAAGAAGCGCGCCGGTCTGATTGCCTGTTAGAGTGCGGTATGTGCCTTCAGCATCGCGAACTACGACGCCTACACGGTCACAATCTGGGTCAGTGCCGATGATGAGGTCAACGTCATTTTCCTTTGCAAGCTTTATTGCAAGCTCAAAACCTTCTTTGTCTTCTGGATTGGGAGATTTTACGGTGGGGAAATTGCCGTCTTGCGTATCCTGTTCTTTTACGACAAGGACATTGCCAAATCCCATCCTTGATAAAATCGCTTGAACAGGGCGGCTTCCTGTACCGTGAAACGGTGTATAGACCAGCTTAAAGCTGTCTGATACCCTATAAACCGCCTCGGGATTGAGCCGTTGTTTTGAAATTTCGTTTAAAAACTTTTCGTTTAAATCGGGACCAACAATCTCTAAAAGACCGCTTTTTTGCATTTGTTCGTCTGTAAACACCTTGATATCATTAAAAATGTCATAGCTTTCTATTGCGTCTATAACGACATCTGCCGCCTCGGGCGGAAGCTGCCCGCCATCTTCCCCGTATACCTTGTATCCGTTGTATTCCTTAGGATTGTGGCTTGCGGTAATTACGACGCCCGCGGCCGTTTTAAGTTCGCGAATTCCGAAAGATACCTCTGGCACGGAATGCACCGTATCGAAAAGATATACCTTTATTCCGTTTGCCGTCAGGACTTTTGCAGTTTCTTCGGCAAATATGCGTGAAAAATTGCGCGTGTCATAGCCGATAAGAACCCCCGCCTTTGCCGCATTGCTGCCTTTGCTGAGCATATATTTTGCCAGCCCCTGCGATGCACGGCGCACATTATAGACATTCATTCGATTTGTTCCGGCGCCTAAAATGCCGCGCATACCCGCTGTTCCAAATTCCAGCTCCCGATAGAAACGATCTTCAATTTCCTTTTCATTGCCAGCAATATCAGAAAGTTCTTTTTTTGTTGCCTCATCTACGGCATCTGACTCAAGCCAGCGCTTGTAAATAGCTTTATAATCTGTCATGGTACTACCTCCGATTTTGTATCTGAATTAAAAAAACATTGGTTTTCCAATTTTAAAACGTTAAAAATAAGCTTGCTAAAAAATTGTCGCCCAAAGTTGTCTCTTAAAAGATAACACCCTAGTCCAATTTTCGGACGATAAAGCTAAACTCATTTTTTAACCTTTGAATTATTGAAAATAGTATTGCCTTTGCATGAACTATTTTTGCACATATTATACATTATAATGATAAGTATTGCAATTGTTGATTTATTGTTGTGATACAATTGATGGGTGACAAATAAAAAAGAAAATAGACTCCAATATGATATAATGTTAAGTGACAAAAAAAACAAAGTATCAAAAGGAGCTATTTTCTATGAACAGTATAACATCAATAGCAAAGTTTCGTCA
>JAOAAV010000082.1 GCA_026418715.1 Clostridia bacterium | reverse complement strand
TCAAGATCCTTTTGAGGATCACATAATAAACGGTGATAATGAAAGCATTGCTAATAGATTTGTTGAACAACTTCTTTTTTTTATAGATAATATGATTAGCACAAAACCAACTACTAAATTTAGTAATCATCAAATTGAACGTCTTAAAGGGCTGGGATATTTGAAATAGTTTTTATTCACAATATGATTAAGAATAGAAATGTGAGCAACATTTCTATTATTAGAAATGTGTCAATGCTTATAGTCCATTTGCTCATCTCGACCGAGTTTTATCATGTTGCAATAAGTAGGCATGAGAGTTCTTTTGGCAACAGGATCACCAGTGCAACTCCTTTGAAATACGCAACCATACCATCCTAGACGATCCGGCGCAGTTTATTCTGGAGGCGTGAGGTTGTCGGGTAAGTAGCCTTGTGTGTATTCTTTTTAATTTGTACATATCGGCCGGTAAAGGCATATAGGTCGGCAAGACAAAGGCGAAGCAGATTAGATGCAGGTGTATAACTGCGGCACGGCAGGTGGGGTTCTGGTATTAGTCAAGCTCCAAATGCTGTTTGGTGTCCTTAAAAACCCTCAATGCTCCATCTGACGGTATGGCTCAGGATCATCTGCCGAACCGACAGCGTCTGGTCATTACTGACCATGGGCAGAATGTTGTGCTCGTTGGTCTTCCGTGAGAAGACCAGATGTGCAGCGCCGACTTCAGGAAGACTCATCAATTCGGCATCAACACAGAGCGGAAGCGCACTGTAGTTGAGGATTTTTTGATGGCACACTGTTTTTTGCCTTTGCTTTTGAAAAGCTGCCTGCCGTAATTGCCGGCTTTGAGTTTAAGGCCATTTTTGAACAGGGTGCGGTTGCTTTTTAGGGTCGAAACAAAGCAAAAACCGTTTGTCCGGTAGGCATGTACCACTGCAGGACACAGGTAATAGCTGTCAAATAGCACGATGATTTTAACCCCTGCGTAAGCACAAAAGGCATCAATCAGTTCAACTCAAAGCCGGGTGATCTTTTAAAAATCTCTGTACGGCCACAGCACAGCTCTTGTGCTTTATATATAGAGCCTGATACCAAAGGCCATGGTAAAGCCGCAAAAGCTGATGATGGCCTGTGCGTACTAATGCCGTTGTTCTTTGTGCCGCTTACGGGGTTATACAGCTAAGCTCACAGCCTGCATTTGATTGCGCTGTTTCTGTTTTTTTTAAATCATCTAGGCATAAATACACCACAGCACCTGCACCGGGCAGCAACAGGTGTAACGGTTCATAAGCCTTTTTTCGCAGGGGGTTCTTTAACTGTCAGCGCTCACGGTTCAGGAAGTTGTTAAACCTGCTGCGGTGGATATGCCGTTTCCGGTCAAAATGCCGGTACAGCGTTGACACTGTACGCCTGCCCCAGGTAAAGCAGATCAGGAGCACCAAAATTTGGGAGTATTTACCGATGTCCAAGTGAACTTCGGTTGTCAAAGAACGAAAAAATGGTTGAAGCTTGGAAGGAAAACGGACGATTCTAAACATTGAAAGGCAATCTCCTGTCGATTGTTTTGTGTTTTCAAACATCCTATCGATTCGATTGCCTATCACCTTTTATGTCTTCTTCTCCCAAGCCTCAAAAAGGTCAGTCAACTTGAAAATAATATACTTTTCTATAAGCCTTTTGCATAATTCTGTTGATTGTTTCTGCGAGCAAAAAATGGTCATATGATGTCTATCTCTACAATATAACTGTTTGTTTTCATGGTTGCATACTGCCCTGTTTGTGTTTTGAAGATATAGATGGGCTGATCGGTCTTAATATTCAATAGCAAATTTGTTGAAAAAATTTTTAGGTAGCTGTGTGCAAAAAACGCAACATTTAGGACGAAATGTCCGGGATATGTACTATGGTGTTACCGTGAAATGAGCTATCTTTTTCATTATCCTGCTGTCTTAATGGAAATGCTATATGTTTCATAATAGAAAAATCAAATAGCCGATTAGCCCTCTATTAATAAACTTTTGTTTCAGCTCTTAGTATGCGTGTACAACTCCAAAAAAGTTTTTTTATTGATAATCTCATCGTCATACTAACTTTTTTAACTATTTTATTTGCTTTAGTTGCTATCTGGTTCTCGCGTTCATGGGGCTTATTATGGGATGCTGCGATCAACCATTATGTGGCATGGTTGATTTCGGAAGGGAAGGTGCCATATCGTGACATATTCGATGTCCAATTCCCTGGAACCTATATTATACACTGGCTTGTAATTAAATGTATTGGCGGCAGTGATATTCACTGGCGTCTTTTCGATCTTGGCTGCCTTGTCTTTATTAATGTTTTAATTATGCTTTATTGCAGACCGTTTGGTTGGCTTACAGGATGGATTGGAATCGCTTTGTTTTCTGCTTTTCATCTTTACAATGGACCTTTATATATCGGTCAGCGGGATTATGTGTTGCTTTTGTTGGTGCTAGGGGCAAAATACTGTATAGTACGTTTTTTAGAAGGATGTAGGGGGAGTGGTTTTCTCGCAGGTGCTGGTTTGCTTTTAGGTTTTGCTGTAGCTATCAAACCATATTGTGGACTGCTATTTTTATTGTTGCTTGTTATCATTCTTGTATCTGATATGCATACAGGTTCAAAGTGGGTAAAACACTCCTCCATTTTTATATTGTTTTCAACAATAATCCCGATGTTGTTCTCTATATGGCTTTGGAAAATTAATGCGCTCCCATATCTCATCGATATATTTTACAATTATCTTGTCCCATTTTACTCGAAATTTATATTCCAGCCTTTTAGAACAGATGATTTAGTAAATTTTTTAGGTGTCCCTCTTATTGAAATAATATGCATTATTATTATTACAATCTGGACTTTGTTTTTATCTCGCAAAAACCGGTTTCGAATAGCGTTGCTTGTTGTGGGAATGATTTACGGAATTCTTCATTTCTATTTTCAAACTCGTAACTCATATCAGCTCTATCCTTTAGCGCTTTTTATGTTTATGGGTGTTGCTTCTTGCACAAGTTTTATACACGGAACAGCTCCGCGTATAATTAAATTTTTCATTGTTCTGATATTGTTACATTGTTACATGATTACAATTTATCGCTCATCAAGCTCTCTTGTTGCCACACCCCTACATCATATAACATCGTTTCCGTGTAAAGAACAACTTATCAATGATCTTAATGGGAAAATTAAGCAAACAGATACTGTTCAAGTTCTTGATTTTGTATCTGGTCACATTCATGCTCTTTATGTATTGCGTTGTAAACAACCCACACGGTTTTTATTTGATGCGCAGTTTTTCCATGATATTGATTCACCGTATATTCAAAGCCTCCGAAAAGAATATCTGCAGGACATTTCAATTCAACCTCCAACGTATATAATTTTATCCATTCAAAGTTGGCCGGTAAATGGCTATGAGCGAATCGAAACTTTTCCTTTGTTTCGAGATTGGTTATATGAAAATTATACTTTAGTACATGAAATTAAAGATTGTTATCGATTATATAAATATAAAAATTTGTCTCAAGGCTAGTGGATGACCTTCACAATCATCTTGTCGGCCGGAGAAATCTTTTTTATTTTCATACAGCTTTGGGATAACGTGACTGTGATTTCAGAGAAATTCAGTTGTCAAGGATTACTTATTGCAATATTCCGAAAAGTCAGTCAACTTGAGTAAAATTAATTATGAAGACCCACGACTGCTATTGAATATACCCAAGCGTCCTGAGATTTTCTTTTATATTTTGTGGTAATGATTTTTGTGCAGGTGCTTCAGGGTCATTAGGCAATTGTAATCGGGCAGATTCCCATTTTTTTAATTGTTTCTGCATGGTAGCAGCAATATCAGGCTTCTCTTTTAGCAAATTTTCGTTTTCATTAGGATCAAATGCAAGATCAAAAAGCTTATACGGGTATTGTTTTGCTTGATCATTTGTCTGATATGTCATGTATTTATAGTTTCCATCATATATAACTTTATGAACGCCAAGCTCAAAGCTATACAATTCTGCAACCCGTGAGTCATCGCCACCAAATGCCCTTCCTGAAATATCTTGTGGCACCGGAAGATTGCATATCGAAAGCACGGTGGGCAAAAGATCGACAAGATTAATCCAGTTATCGTTACGACCGATTTTTATGTTATGGGGAAACTTTATGATGAGAGGAATTTTTACAACAGGTTCATACAAATGTCCATGATGTTCATATTCACCATGCTCACCTAAAAGTTCTCCATGATCTGATGTGACAATAATAAGTGCTGAATCATAAATACCTATCTGTTTGAGAAAAGAAAAAAGAACGCCAAGCTGTGAATCGAGATATGCAATTTCTCCGTCGTATTGGGTTTTTAAAAAAGCATCCCAAACATCTTTTTGCTCCAATCCTGTAATCTTAAGAATATAATGATGCAAACGGTGCAATTGTGGAAATTTTTTTTGAGCATAGATGTTATCAAATGGGCGAGGAGGCAAATATGGAGTATGAGTTTCCATATAATTGAGAAAAAGGAAGAAAGGATTTTTATGCAATATACGAACAATATCAATAGCATGCGCAGTAATATATTCCGCCTGTTTGTAGCTTACAATACTCTCCAAATATCTATTGCTCAGATACGAAAAAAAACAAAGTAAAGGATGAAAAGAGAGAGAGCCAAGTATTCCGATAGTTCTTGTGCAATCATACATCTCAAATCCCTGGTGAATGTTGAATTTAGGATCAAGCCATCCAAAATTTGCGACAACAGCCGCAGTCCTGTAACCCTGCATTTGAAGAAGTTCTGCCATCGTTGTCCGATTGTTTGCAAGAATTGGCAAGGGGAATAAAATGAATTCGCATTTGTGTTCAGATACATATAATCCGGTAAATAATGAGGCATGTGCAGGAAGTGTCCACGATGAAGGGGCAATACAATGTGTAAACACAAGAGAATCGTTTGCAAATTGCTCAAGATTAGGTACACGGACACCGGAACGAGAATACAACGATAGTCGATCTGCACGCAAAGCGTCTAAAACAATTAAAATGATTGGCGGTAATTTTTTTGCAGAAGCATTATTATGGTTTAGCGTTGATAACGCTGATAAATTAAGCTTTACATTGTTCAGATATCCGATTACAAGACAGGTGCACGTTAACACAAAAAGTATCCCCATCAATATATAACTATAACTATAGCGGGTAATTTTTTTGTTGATAGTTGCTCGAAGGCGAAAATATATCCCCATATATCCACCAACAATGACCACCATACCTATTAAATATAACAAAAAAGAAAACTGATTAGGTAAAAGTGGTATCCGATGTTGTATTGCCTCCCCAATTTGTCGAGCATAAGCACAAAAATGAAATAAAATTATACAGATAATAATTTCAACAATGAGTGTCAGCGGTGAAAGCGCTTCATTGCTCTGTTTTTTTATACTAATACATAAAAAAACAATGATGGCTGCAACGCCTAAAAAACTGAGATAGGTATCAATGCAACTAGTTAATCTTTCATTTGAAATCGTAGGATTGGGGAGGGGCATACTGCCGAGTAGTCCATAGCCGAGTACAAAAGGGATGAAAAAGCAAAAAACAGGATGTAACGATGTATTTTTTCGCCGAATAACTCGAGACATCAAAAAACAACCAAATGCTGCTAAGCACCCTACAGATGTCCATAAAAAAATATTAAATGAGAAAATAATAATTGGATAACTATAGGGTAAATATGAATTCTTACCGATTATGTATAAGCCGTCAACAAAGGTACATATTATCCCTGTGGCTATACCTAATAAAATCAGGTTAACATAACTCTTTTGCATAATATAGCGGCGCAAGTTAAACTATCATAGTTTATCCGTTTAAGGATATCACCAGAGAGAGTTTTTAGCCAAAAAATACCTCTCTAAAGATTACAAGAAAACACGATTGATACCGCTTCACTCACAGCAGATGTATGAAGCCTATCACACACAGCGAAAGAAACGGGCTGCGCTTGTCTGGGAA
>JAOAAV010000075.1 GCA_026418715.1 Clostridia bacterium | reverse complement strand
TAATGAGAGTTAAGGACTTTAAATATTCCTCAATAGCTCAGTTGGCAGAGCATGCGGCTGTTAACCGCAGGGTCGTTGGTTCGAGCCCAACTTGAGGAGCCAGAAAAACTCCTATTCTATATCCGAATAGGAGTTTTTTGTATGCTGCGACATTTATTGTGGAATTATTTTTCTATAGAAAATCTGAAAAATATAAAACGGCGGACTTGAAATCCGCCGCCGTATTTGACTTTATTTACAGCATTCATTTACCCATGCGATAAAATTTGATGTGCTGTCACCTATTCGTTCTGCAGTTGTATGCCCTTGAGCCCATACTGTTTCAAAATCTACGCTGTCTACTTCATCATATTGTTCCAATGCCAATGCAAGATTTACCTCCACAGTAAGAGCAGTGTCTCCTTGCGTAATACCCGTACGTATCCTCCAATTCTTAGCTGGAGTGGATGTTTTGTAACCTGCGTAGTAATCACTCAGATAATACATAGGATTGTACATATTTTGGCGCATTTCCGACGTTGTTCCCAAAACGTCTACGTACGTCAAATCTTGGCTGTATTCTGTCACATATGCTTCATTAAAATCAGTGTATGACGCATATTTGTCTTTATTTTCTGTTAGTAAAAGAGACATTATTTTATCAAAGTGTAAGTTATCATATACATTGTTACCAAATAAATAATTTTCAGCCTGACCTTTGTTCAAATCATCAAATGCTCCAACATTTTTCTGCGCATTTTTACAATGTTTTACAAAAGCCTCAATGCTTGTTATTTTCGCAGTATTTGTTGTTGCATCATAAGTTATCCATGCGTCATCGCCATTCAAAGTTGCAATATAGTCATCCACCGTTTCATAAGTTGTTGCCGCTGTTTGCGCATTACCAACATCAGATCCCATTACGCCAAAATCGCCGATCTGTGCTTGCATATTGGTTTTGTTATCAAAATTCATTGGCATTTCACCGGTTGAACCTTGTGGTGGAGTGTTCCCGCCCGGGAATCCTCCATCTTTTTTGAAACTGTTCGATGGTGTATATGGGAAAGTAGTATCACTGAGGAAATTATTAAGTGAATGCTCAATAACTGACACTATATAATCGTAGTAGCTGCCTTTTGTGTATATTCCGTTTTCTGATTTTTCTAAAGCAAGAACGTTTCCATTTTCATCCTTTAAGTTTAAAGCATTAATATATTCGCCGAATTTATTTGCCAAATCATTAGAAAGTTCTTTTGTCCATGTAGTTTCAGATCTTGTATTAGTATTAAAATACTGTCCCATATTCCACTCATAAGCTTCATCGGCATAGTCAAGACTAGTTATAGGGCACCAACATTGTGCTCCGAAAATAGCGTCACTTATTTTATTTCCATTATCATCAGACATTGCGGCCCCAATAGATTCAAGATACGGGTAATACAAATCGCTGTCACCGGAAGCGCCCATAAGGGAACTTTGAGCACCTCCGCCACTATGACCGAATGTGAATATTCTTTCAGCAGAACCTGGAATTACAGCATCATTATATCTCAAGTAGCGTACAGCCGCTTTCAAATCCGTAACGCCCCAAGGTGCACCCCCATTGTATGCGACGGATCCATCCGCATTAAATCCAAGATTTTTTCCCCTGCATCCTGCAAATACATAAACAAAGCCTTCTTCGCTGTATTGCGAAAAATTACCACTGAATGCAGTGGGGGCTTTTTGAGCAGAATATCCTCCGGTGTTTACAGGGATAATTACAGGTGCTGTGTCAGCCGTATAATTGCCTATTTTTGAATCTTTATTAATTTCACAGGTGTATGTACCATCACCATTGTCAGTAGCATTCATATAGCCTTCCGGAACATAAATACCCATTGATTCATATTGTATGGTTTCAGGATTTTTACAATACACAACCCCTATCTGCCAGTACACCTTATTTTGAGCGTCATATTTCCAGGCCGTATTATCAAATTTTATTCCGTAAGAGCCGGTTGTAATGACTGCCATATTCTTTTCCGAGTCATACTCAACCTCGAATCCTAACTTATTTCCTAGATCACGCAGTTTAAAGAAGTTGTTGCCATCCAGGTTATATACGGACGAATTCATCTCAATACCATCTACCGTAACATTGCTTGTTCCTACAATACAAGTTGACGACTTATCCACACCCGACTCAAGCTCGCCGCCGACAGATGTATAATTCGAGCCTGTTGTAAGTGTTACATTATTGGTTTGTTCATCATATCCCACCTCAAATTGTGAGTTTGTATTATTTAAAAGTATGGCCATGTCACGAAGTTTAACATAATTATATCCTCCGATGTTGTATGCTTGTATGCTTACTTCATTGCCATCGATAACCAATTTTTGAGAAGATAATTGAACATCTTTATTGTTTGTGGTATTTGCCGATGCGGGAATTGCCAATATCGATAATCCCATAGTCAAAGAGGCTGCAGCAAGTACTATTTTTTTAATATTTTCATACACCTTTTTCATAATCTTTTTTCCTTTCACTTGACATAAAACTGCAGTAAATGAGATCAGATAAACTTTAATATGAATATACCTGTATCCAACTATGTTTATTTTAACATTAGCAAAGTGTAAAATCAAATGAAATCATTGTGTTGAATTTGTGTCGATAATTTGAACACAATTTACCTTCGGGCAGGCTCTTTTGGCAAATACTGAATTTTCACTGCAGATTGAATATGATGAAGCAATATATCTATCTTTCACATTTTGAAGAAGTTTATAAAGAAAACATAGTTGCTGTATTTTTTGCAAACGGAGCTTATTATCGCAGCAGCGGCGCCATATACGGGAAAATTTTTTTTATATCGT
This sequence comes from Clostridia bacterium, assembly GCA_026418715.1. Taxonomy (GTDB): domain Bacteria; phylum Bacillota; class Clostridia; order UBA1381; family UBA1381; genus SKW16. The sequence goes on along the minus strand of JAOAAV010000075.1, from coordinate 6,840 downwards.
TCCTTCATGGAATATACGAATAATTTCAAGACATATGAAAAATCGGAAGTGTAAAATGCTTTTACACCTCCGATTTTATAATCTATTCCGAAATTTCTTCAATCTCCGTCTCTTCCACGGCAATGGGCTCTTCCTCCGCAGTTGTCTCATTTTCAGCTTTCTTTTTTTCTTTTTCAAAGCTTACACCCTCTATATGGATGTTTACCTTTTCAACCTCAAGCCCTGTCATAGTTTCAACACTGCTCTTTACATTCTCCTGTATCTCCCACGCAAGCTCAGGTATGCGAATTCCATAATCCACAATGATATAAAGGTCGATTATCACGCTTTCTTCCTTCATTTCCACTTTAACGCCCTTGCCGGGATTTTTTTTCGCTCCGAGCATTTCCGCGATCCCGCCTGCAATAGAGCCATACATACTCGCAACGCCTTCGATTTCGCTTGTTGCAATTCCCGCAATCGTGGAAACCACATCAACCGCAATTTTTATATTGCCGATACCCTCCTCTTTTACAGCAGATTCCTGCATATTCTCATCCATTGCCGTTTCCTCCTTCATCATTTTATCTTAAAAGTCTGCCCAAAAACTTATTCTGCTTATATTATTATACCAAATTGGTTATTTCACTTCAACTATTTTTATATTTTTTGCGGGAATATTTAACTGCGACATTGCAATTTCCTGTATCTTGGCTATATCATTTTCGGACAGTCCATTCTTTTTTACCGCAATATTTACAGAGCCTTCGCTTATATATACACAAATATCACTGTATCCTTTTGCCTTTGCGATATTTTCAACGGCGGTTTCTTTTTCCGTATTATCTGCAATCTGCAAAATTTCATTCTGAGCCTTCAATCTGATTTCATTGTCAAAGCCTTGATTTTCCGCCGTTTGCTTTAATATTTCGAGCGCCTTGCTTCTTGCGTTCTCCTTTTGCAGCTTTGCCTCACTGAAATAATTTTGTTCTGTAGAGTTTTCCTCATTTTCGGCAGGAGCATTGACATACTGCGCCTCGCCGAGCTTTTTGCCTGTTTCTATGTAACTGTCGCCATCTGTGACCTTTATGGTGTCCTGATATGACCAATTCAAGTATCCCGCCACACCTATGAGCACAACCAATGCCGCCGCCATAATTTCCTTCCTCTTTAAAACCATCATAAAAAAATTCCCTCCTAATATTTTTTCTCAAACACGCACACTCTATGTGCAGGCACATCCAAAACTGACTGAACAGCCTCGGATATATGCTGCTTTACCTCATAATTTCCCGCACCCTCCGCTGTTACTATCACTCCCTTCACCTTCGGGTATATTTCTTTTACCACCATAGGTTCCCCGTCCGACATTACCGCCTGCTTGTCAACGGTTTTTTCATCGTTTTGACTGTTGTCGCCTTTTTTCGTGTTTTCGCTTTGCTTTATTTCATAAGCCAAATCCTTTTCGGCACTTTCATAGTACGTAATCATAACGGATACTTTTCCTGCACCCTTAATATCACTGATAATATCGGCAAGACGTTTTTCATCAGAATAAACAGTACTTTTCTTCTCCGTCTTTTCCGTTTTATCGCCGCCTCCGCCGATAAAAAGCATAAAGACGACTCCAATTATTAGTATTACGTAAATAACCTTATTATTCATGATTTTTGAAATATTTTCGTTCATTCAAATATGACCTCCTCATCCTTCAGGCCGTATATTTCTGCTATATACGCTTTTAATGTTTCCGGCGGATTGTCAATATAGACAATCATTTTTTCTACTCTCTCTATTTCCATATTTTCGTTCAGCTTTATACTGGCCTTCACGTCTGCATCAAGTCCGTATTTTTCCTTGATTTTTTGCTTTGCATCATTTTGCACAAGCCTCCTGAGTTCATCCGCAACCAGCTTTTTTTGGCTGCCTGTTTCCTCGATTGTAAAGTTATCATCCACATCAAATGATAAATCAATATTTCTCATTTTTGCGACAGGAGCAATAATAACGCTGATAATTACAAGCCCTGTTATAATTTTTATATATTTTCTCCATTGCTCAGGCGATACAATGTCCGCAAAAACGGACAAAAGTGCCGCTCCAACAATAACTGTAATGTACTCTTTCATCTTTTACCTCACTATATTTGTCGCCGAAATGATGATGCTCACATTAATGATAAACATAACCGCAACCGTGATTACCATGCTTAAAATTGTCGTAACCACATTGGAGACGTCCGAAAGCATACCCACAATACGCTTATCAGCCAAAGGCTCCGCCGCAGCGGCGGACAATTTAAGCATTATTACTATCACGGCAATTTTCATAATCGGAATCATGCATATTGTGCAAATCATAATCACGCCCGCACTTCCCACCGCATTTTTCATCAGCATGGAGCCTCCTACCACGGTTTCTACAGCATCTGACAACAGCCCGCCAACAACGGGGACAAGACTTCCCACCGCAAATTTTACGGTTTTTGCGCTCAAAGCATCAAGACCTGGCGTGGTAAAGCCGTAAACTGCGGTAATTCCCGTGAAAACGGTAAGCACGGCGGTTAATATCCATTTTGATACGGACTGAATCAAAGATGTGAAATTTGATACCTGCGTTTTACCACTTATATTGTTTACAATGGCAAGCACCGCTCCAAAGGTAATAAGAGGTACAATGCATTTTTCAACAATTATGGTAATCATATAAACCCCTGCCAAAAGAGCAGGCTTAAACGCCGCCGCCGACGCTATGCCGCCGCAGGATAAAACCAATGCAATCAGCATAGGTGACAGCTTGGTGACAAACTCCGACATTGCCTTTATTACATTCGTTCCGTATCCGAGTGCAATTATCAAGCTTTTTACCGCTCCTGCCGACATAAGCGTAAAACAGGCGAGAAAAGCCGCCTCTGACACTCCTCCATCCTTCAGGGCTCCCTGCACGATAGTGAGTATTGCAGACAACGCCGCAATCATTATGAATGTTACCATAATATCCGCACTTTCCCGCATTTCCTTAAAAAATTGATTGACGACTCTATTGAAAATGTCAATCGGATTTAACGAAAATTCCCCGCTTGCGATTTGATTCGTTATTTCGTTGAAGGTGTATTCCCCATCCATTTCGGGAAGTTCCATTGCATATGCAGACGTATAAAAAATACTCATCAAAAGCAATATGAGTGCAAATTTTTTCATATGTACCTTCCTAACTTAAAATTCTTACAACCAACTCTAAAAAGCCCTTTATAATCGGCATTGTGAATGCCATAACAAATACTTTGCCCGCTAGTTCAAGCTTTAATGCAATCGAATTCTGCCCCCCGTCCCTGCAGATTTCTGCCGCAAACTCTGTGATATATGCAATTGCTATTACCTTGACTACGGTAGCAAAATATTTGATATCTACGCCGCTTTTGTCTATAATATCCTGAAAATCCGAAAAAACCTGCTCCATTCCACGTACAGACATAAAAAGCAGAATAAGCCCTGAAGCAATGCTTACTCCAATGGCAAGCTCCGGTCTATAATTTTTTATCAATATGGCAAATACCGTTCCTATACACGCCACGCCCACCAACTGAAAAATATTCATGAAAAATCCCTCATAGGTTAAAAATTGTTTTTACTGTGTCAAACAGATTTCCTATTTGCTGCACAATTATAAATAAAACCACGATTAATCCCGCTATCGTAGTCAAAAGTGCCTGTTCCTCACGTCCGGAACGAACCAAAAGCTGATTGAGCACCGCTACAATAATGCCAATTCCCGCAATCTGAAATATTAAATCTGCATTCAAGCCACATTCCCTCTTTTCTTCTATCAAATAAGCAAGACTATCAAAAATAAACCCGATAAAATGCCTATGCTCCGATACGTCCTCGCCATACGTTCATATTCTTCCTTGGCCTCTTTATACTGTTTTTCAAGCAAGGAGGTTATGTATCTTATATTTTTAATCTGATTTTCCCGATCCGTCATTCCAAGTTCCGCACCAAACGACAGTAAAATCTCCGTATCCTCGCCCGTAAGCCTCATTTTTTCCCTGTGTGCTCTGACGGACATCTCCCACGCTTCCTTAATGCCGACGCTTTGAAGTTTTTTTGCCGTCTGCGAAAACAGACCTTGTGTATCTGAAAGCTTGGAAATCGTCATAAAGGCGCTGTCAAGCCTATTTGCACAAAAGCCGATTTCACTCTCGAGCATTGTCAGTGAGGTTTTTATATTCATAATATACTTAACACGTTTATATAAAAGATGCGCCCTTTCAAATCCAAGATAGGTTGTGGCGGAAAGAATGCAAATACCGCCCATCATTTTTGCAATCATTGCCTTGTATAGACCTCCTCTACCGTCCCCGCACCTTCTCTTCTGCTGAGCGTTATAAAACAGCCAAAAAATGCGCAAAGCCTCGCAAGATCCTGTCTGTTTTGAAGCTGTCCCCTGTTTTCGGCATGGACACTAGTAATGATTTTTACTCCGGAATTAATAAGCTTGCCCAAAGCTGCAATTTCCTTTTGTGTGCCTATTTCGTCCGTAATTATGATATCAGGCGACATACTTCTCAGCATCATAAGCATACCCTCATCCTTTGGGCAAAAATCTAAAACGTCCGTATTTGCACCAAGCTCATAACTTGAAAGCCCGCCGTACATACCCGCAATTTCGCCACGCTCGTCCACAATGCTTACCTTATTGCCATACTGTGACAGGCGTCTTGCAATATCCCGCAAGAGCGTTGTCTTCCCGCACTGCGGCGGAGAGATCACAAGTGTGTTTTCTACGCAGCCGTCATGGTATATATACGGTATAAGCTTGTCTGATGCGCCCTTGACTTCATGCGCAAATCTATAATTTAGCCCCGAAATATCCTTTATAAACGACACTCGGCCGTCGGTGATGACTGTCCGCCCGCATATGCCTACACGGTGTCCGCCCTGAACCGTAATATATCCGTTTTTGATTTCGTGCTCCGATGCATATACGGATGATTTTGTGATAAGCTCAAGAGCCTCGTCCATATCTCGCTTTGACACTTTAACCGCATTTTGCGGATTTTGCACAAGCTGGCCCTTTTGTGTTATATAATAGCCGCCATCACTAAAGTGCAGTCTTACGGGCAGACCCTGACGTAGACGTATTTCCTCGAGTTCTTGTATGCTTATGCCGTATAACAGCCTCCTTACTGCGGCAGGTATATAATTAAAAAGCTGCCTGCCGCTCATCTCTTGTAAATTATTGATAATAAGCATTTGTATTCATCCCCTTTTGCGAGTTTGTATATTGTATGAAAAGATGGACGAGTTTAGAACAAAAAAAATAAGCCTTCATGGAAGACCTATTTTTTTGTGTATCTGTTTTTTAAAAATTCTAAAGCATCATTGAATTTTGTGGATTTAATGCGGGGAAAAGCCTTGATTAATCTTCCGTGGCCAAAGGTTTTTTTCTTTGCAAACGAATCATACAACGCTTTGAGTTCATGAATTTTACTATCAAGCCTGTACCTTTTCTTGAGTTCTTCAAAATGTTCGGAAATGCTCATGCTTTGAAGCTTTTTCCTAAATTCCTCGCTGACTTGAATTGCATTGAGTCTTTCTCTGAGTTCATTCGCAGCTCTGTCAAGAGCTCCAAGACGAGTATTAAGGCTTAGAACTGAAACAAGAGTAATCGCAGTATCTACTACATAAATACCCATTATTGGATAAATAATCCACATCCCTGTATTTTGTAGGATTTTCAAAACAACATCCGCCAATATCGGATGTATAAACCGACAAAGCAAAACGGAAAATATCCCCCAGCCAAGTGACGCTTTAAGGCATATCCGACCGTTTAAATTTAATTTCTCGTCAGAATAGTCCCACCATTTTGCATGAAAGCTTTTCTCAAGCACAAAGCCGACAACATATTCAAGTACAGAAGAAATAATCATACCTCCAAGAAACAGCCACAAGACATTATCCCAAAACGGTTTTAAGAGAAGGATGACAAGAATTGCCCCAAACCCGTAAATAGGGCAATACGGGCCGTTTAAAAAGCCTCTGTTTACAAAGCTTTTATGTACGTAAAATGCGAATATAACCTCCATGCACCATCCGAGGATGCTATAGAAGGCAAAATATAAAAATATCTCAAGCATTCTTCCCCTCCTTAATAAAATTTATGCAAAATACATCATAAACTTTTCCGAGGTACGCATTTTCATTAAAAACAAAAAGAAGCCACATCAAAAGACACAGCTTCTTTCAAAAGACAAATCAACCCAGCTTTGCCAGTTTAAGTGCAAGCTGCGATTTTTTTCTTGCGGCGTTATTCTTATGAAGAATACCCTTTGAAACGCTCTGATCCAGCTTCTTTACAGCATCGTTGAACGCCGAAACGGCAGAAGCTCTATCTCCCGAATCAACAGCCGCTTCAAACTTTTTAATGCTGGTTTTAAGCGAAGTCTTGCGCATTTGATTTATAAGAGTCCTCTTTTCGATTACCTTAACTCTCTTTTTTGCTGATTTAATGTTTGGCACAATTCACACCTCCACAAAACTAATCTATAATACCAAAACATTTTATCACACGCAAGCAAAAAATGCAAGTATTTTTTATGTTCAATCTACAGTTTGAAAATTGCAAGTTTAAGTGACGTAAAATATATGGTAAATTTGCATAATTCTTGATTATTACCTTTCCTTTTTATAAAATTTTCAAAGCTTAAAAAAATACTTGTTGTGATACAATTGATGGGTGACAAATAAAAAAGAAAATAGACTCCAATATGATATAATGTTAAGTGACAAAAAAAACAAAGTATCAAAAGGAGCTATTTTCTATGAACAGTATAACATCAATAGCAAAGTTTCGTCA
>JAOAAV010000052.1 GCA_026418715.1 Clostridia bacterium | reverse complement strand
TAGCAGTTTCAGACTTCGCTTTTCTTTGGTATAACCATATCCGTCCCCATACTTTTAACAAAGGCAAGACGCCTTTTCAAAAACGCTTCTCTGCTTAATTACTTTGGATTGTACTGTTACAATTTTACTTGACTAGGACAGTTTAGCCTGATTAGAAACTTTGTCAAATCGATATCTGGATAGCGATTTTAGGTATTCATTATCTGGAGACAATTATCGCCGCCGAAGACTGTTTTTCCTTTTCACATATGATATTCATTTTCAAGAGATTTTTTATCTCATCCTTCATTCAGTGCATTTTTATAATCTGCTCTTTAAATATTTTATTCTTGCAAAAAAGCTGTAAAGGATTTTTATATTCAGCGTTGCATATAGGTTCTGATAATGTTATAATGATAAAAATAAAGGATATACCAAGGAGAACATAGATGGAATTTGAAAAACATATTATTGACAAAATAACCGAGTTATCGGGTCTTATGCGTGAAACAGTGGAAAATGCGGTGGAGATTCCTCCCGAGAAAAAACTTGGGGATTTGGCTTTTCCTTGTTTTGTGCTTGCAAAAACAATGCGCAAGGCTCCTCCGGCAATCGCAAAGGAGCTTGCAGAAAAAATTGGTTCCGATGAATACATTGATAGAGTAGAAGCAGTGGGAGGATATGTAAACTTTTTTTATAGAAGAGATGTTTTCTCTAAAACAGTTTTATCCGCGATAAAATCGGCGGGAGAAAATTGGGGCAGTTCCGATATAGGCAAAGGCAGAACCGTATTGGTGGAATTTTCATCTCCAAATATCGCAAAGCCGTTTCATATCGGTCATTTATTTTCCACTGCAATAGGCAATTCACTCGAAAAAATTTACAGACACCTGGGGTACCAAACCGTAAAAATCAATCATTTGGGTGATTGGGGAACTCAATTCGGCAAGCTAATATCCGCATATAAAAGATGGGGAAACAAGGAAGTCATAGATAAGGACCCTATTAATGAGCTTTTAAAAATTTATGTAAAATTTCACAACGAGGCGGAAAAGGATCCCTCATTAGAGGACGAGGCCCGTATGTATTTTAAAATGCTGGAAGACGGAGATGAGGAAACAACCGCGCTTTGGCAGTATTTTCGGGATATAAGCCTGATTGAGTTTGAGCGTGTTTATAATATGCTTGGAGTGTCTTTTGACTCGTATGCGGGAGAGAGTTTTTACAGTGATAAAATGCAGGAAGTTGTTGATCTGCTGGATAATATGCAATTGCTTTCGGATAGTGAAAATGCAAAAGTGGTGAATCTTTCGGATTGCAATATCCCGCCGTGTATTATTGTAAAATCGGATGGAGCGACAATTTACGCAACCCGTGACCTTGCGGCTGCAATCTACAGGAAAAGAACATATGATTTCCACAAAAACATTTATGTTGTGGGGACACCTCAGGCTTTGCACTTTAAGCAAATTTTCTCCGTGCTGGATAAAATGGGGTATGAATGGGCGAAAGACTGCGTTCATGTGGGATTCGGGCTTGTAAAATTTGCCGATAAGAAATTGTCCACAAGACACGGTGATGTGGTATTTTTAGAGGATGTTTTAAACGAATCTATTCAAAAAACCTTGGAAATCGTATCAAAGAACAGTCCGTCAATGGAAAACAAAGAGGAAGTGGCACAAAAAATCGGAATAGGTGCCATTTTATATGCCTTTTTAAAGAGCAGTCGTGAGAGGGATATTGTTTTTTCATGGGATGATATGCTCGACTTTGAGGGAGAATCTGCGCCGTATGTACAATACAGCTATGCTCGCGGAAGGAGCATATTGCGACGTACTGATATTGATTATCTCAATGCTGATGTTTCCAAAATAACGTCAGACGATGAGTATGCACTGGTTTCGTTATTGGCAGGTTTTGAAGATGCGGTTCGGGATGCGGCAGATAAAAACGAGCCTTTTTATGTAACCAGATATGTGACAAACTTGGCAAGAGCCTTCAATAAATTCTATAATTCTTATCCAATCCTAAAAAACGATGTAGACGAGGAGACAAAAAAAGCAAGACTTTTGCTTGTTGATGCGGTGACGCAGGTTATAAAGACAGCACTCGCTCTTTTGGGTATTGAAACGGTTGAAAGTATGTAAAAGCTTCAGACAAACACATTTTTCATTAAAGATAGCTTGTAGACAACACCTTTTCATATGGTATTAAGCCATAATGACAGAGGTGTTTTTCTATGACTAATAAAATAAAGACAGCAGGCATCAATTATTGTATACCATCTATGCCGCTTAAAAGAGCAGCCGGAAAAAGTTTTGAAACTAAATAATCTCTAATGCCGCATATTTTTTTGTTTGCATTTTGACTCTGTTTATGCTATAATTATACAGTTGATATGCAATAAACTCTATTGTTTAGAATATATTCTGTTTCGACAGAACGGTCAAAAAATATGGATTTCCGCATAGTGAAATCATTATTTAGGAGGTAAGCCCTCAAATGGCAAAAAATACCGAAAAAGAATTGGATATGTCGGCTATTGAGAACCAAAAAATTGTAAATGTAGAGCTTAACAACGAAATGAAAAAATCGTATATTGACTATGCGATGAGTGTTATCGTAAGTCGTGCTCTGCCTGACGTGCGTGACGGGATGAAACCGGTTCACAGACGTATTTTATATGATATGTATGAGTCAAACCTTTTGTACGAAAACGATTTCAGAAAGTCTGCCGCTACGGTTGGTGATGTGCTCGGTAAATATCACCCTCACGGCGATTCCTCCGTTTATGATGCTATGGTTCGTATGGCTCAGGATTTTTCGCTTCGCTATCCACTCATTCAAGGCAAGGGAAACTTTGGTTCCGTAGACGGCGATCCGCCTGCAGCATATC
>JAOAAV010000117.1 GCA_026418715.1 Clostridia bacterium | reverse complement strand
CACGACGCTTAGCCTTCTTAATTGCCGCAATTACTTCTTTTTGTGTCTTGTTTTTTGCAAGAACATATATCATCTTCCGCGTCTTGCGTTCAACAAGCGTTAAAATCACAGGTTTCGTACCTTGTTTGCCAACTACCAAATTAAGTGTTGATTCTTTTTTCTAAATCATTTTCGCAAAGTACCGATTAATGATTAACGGCAATCCCTATCCTCCATATTTTATTAAGACAATTACCCATCCAACATCAATTTATTTTACTTCCTTAGTTTTAAGAAGCCTCTTTAATCTTATCATATCCTGCAGCGTCCTTCGGGCATACTCTAACACATTCTCCGCACTGTATGCAATCCGGATGACTTAAAATACCTTCTCTATATTCATAAGGCATAATGCCCATAGGGCACTCTCTTGCGCAAATTTTGCATGATACGCAATTTGTCGATATATGCAAAACATATTTGCTCTTTCTAAAGCTCGATATCACCGAAGCAATCGTTCCCATAGGGCAAAAATGACACCATGTCCTTTGGTTGTAAAATAGTGATAAAATTATCCCCACTATGGTTGTTGCAACAATCATCCTGTAAAAAACCATCCCTATACCGTATAAATTGCCCCAATTTTTATAAATCCCGACACCAAACATAGACATCATAAAAATGACTATCACAATTCTAAATATATTCGATTTTAAAATTTGGGGAACCTTTTTCTTATTGCTGAATATTTGTACAACGCTGTCATAAAAGCTTCCTCTCGGGCACAAATTGCCGCACCAAAATCTACCCTTGAAAAATGAAACTATGATAGGCGCTGCCATACAAACAACCGCAAAAGTCGCAATTTTAAAATCAAACAATCCCATGATTATGAAGATAATTAATATTAAGTATGAATATTTTTTCCATAGTTTTAACACTTTCTCCATCATATCCTCTCCCATATCATTTTATTAATCTCTAATGTCGGCATTAAATCAATCACCGCCTTGATAATTATATACGTTTTTCAATAATTGTCCGTAACTTCATCACATTAAGCTTTAATTTTTTATTGCATTCTCAATTCATTTTTTTGTATAATACTTTTATACATTATTTCTACGCATTTTTTATAAATTTATATACCGAATACTCTCAAGGAGCAAATCATGATAAAATCTACAAAAACTTGGATAATTATTTTCTCGGTGCTTGCTTTGACGTCATTGGGATGCTGGATTTGGATGCAATCTGTGCATATTGACCACAAAATAGCAAAAATATATCACAATGGTGAATGTATCAAAACCATAGACTTAAATGCAGTTTCAGAGCCATATGAATTTACAGTAGAAACAGAACACGGCAAAAATACCGTTCGTGTCGAATTTGGGAGAATCCGAATTGTTGATGCCTCGTGTCCTGACCATATATGCGTAAATCAAGGATGGATTTCAGACGGCACCGCTCCGATAGTATGCCTTCCAAACAAGCTTGTAATAAAAATAGAAAAACAGGAAAACGAACTTGATGCAAAAACGCAGTAAAACAGGAAAGGAATATATTTATGAACCCAAAAAAATTGACTACCATGGCGCTTCTTTCAGCTTTCGCCCTAATTATTTTCATTGTGGAGGCGCAAATTCCTTCTCCCATTGCAATTCCTGGAATAAAACTTGGACTTGCGAATGTTATCACGCTTTTTGCAATATTTACGTTGACTCCAACAGAAACCTTTATCATCCTGATTGTTCGCATTATCCTCGCAAACATATTCGCCGGTCAAATAACTACGTTTTTTTACAGCCTCTCGGGAGGCTTAATGTGTTTTTTTGCAACCTTTTGGCTCAAATACATACTAAGCCAAAAACAAATCTGGGTCGCCGGCGTTTTAGGAGCAATATTTCATAATGTCGGGCAAATTATCACAGCCGCAGTATTAACCCGAACACCCGCTGTCTTTGCATATCTGCCCATACTTTTATTCTCGGGCATCATAACGGGTGTGTTTACAGGATTGTGTACACAATTTTTTATATCCCACTATAGAAAAATAAGAAGGCGGTAATTATCAATGCTCAATTATAGTGGTATTTTTGTCTGTATTCCGCTAATGTCATACCCGTATATTTTTTAAAAAGACGTTTAATATGCTCAGGACTGTTATTTGTCAACTCAAGAATTGAATTTATGGGTCTATCAGTGTTTTTCAGCATATCCTTGATTTTTTCAATTTTTAGTTTATTTATGTACTCCGTTGTTGTCATACCCATATGCTTTTTAAATAGTCTGCACAAATATGACGGCGAAATATGTCTTATTTGTGCGAGCTTGCTTAATTTTATACTGTCATACACATAGGCGTTTATATACTGGACAGTCGCATCAACCAATTGGTTTTGGCTTTTCACACCGTTTTCCTCGTCATTCTTATTATAATTGCGAAAAATCATAACAAGCATAATAAAAAGATAATTTGTCAGTACATGATAATAACCCTGTCTGTGCCTCCTGTACTCGTCTATCATTTTTACAAAAACGTTTCTCACTTCTTTTGATTTATTATCTCTAACATATACTACTCCCCTATCGTGTAAAAAAGACACAGCTTGCCCGAATTCTTCATAAAACACCTTCCACAAGCTGTCAATCGCTTCCTTAAAAAAATAACAATAGTATATTCCCATATATAAATTACTTTCTCCCGCATAAAATCTATGGCGCATTCCTGAATTTAAAACTATAATATCTCCTTCTGCAACCGGCAGTTTTTCATTCTCCGTTTCTAAAAATCCGTTCCCGTTTGAAATGTATGCTATCATCAGTGAATTGTGTGAAACAAAGTTAGAAAATTGAAAAGCGCCCGTATGCTCGATATAGAGCATATCTCCCTTTGCCACAACATTCATATCATCACAAAATTCCATAAAATACCCCCAGTTTTCAGCTTTATATACAAATTTACTTTAGCAAAGCCAATACACTTTGTCAATAGCGTATATGTCAAAATTCGTCCGCAATAGGTCAAAATTCATCATTGTTTAAAATTGCGAAAGAAATTATAATGATTTTATTATATATTTGTGCAAATAAACTAAGAAAGGACGGTTTTCCATGCTTAAAAAATTTTTATGCACATTGCTAAGCTGCAGCATGTGCCTTAGTATGCTCTCTTTGCCCGCAAGTGCTGAAGAAGCAACCACAGTAACACTTCTTCCAAATTCCGAGAGCCCGTTCGGTGAGTTTGAAGGGTTCGGTACAAGTCTTTGCTGGTGGGCAAACCGTGTCGGGTACAGCAATGCTATGACAGAGCAGGCCGCAAAGCTTTTTTATAACGAAGAAACAGGTTTGGGGCTTGATATCGCCCGTTACAATATCGGCGGCGGGGACGATCCGACCCACAACCATATCACCCGATCCGACTCTAAAATCCCCGGCTATTCCACAGGCTACGATGCAAACGGCAATCTGATATACGACTGGTCGCAGGATCAAAATCAGAGAAATGTGTTAAATGCGGCACTTGCAAACAATCCAAATTTGTATGTAGAAGGATTTTCTAATTCTCCGCCGTATTTTATGACGAACAGCGGTTGTTCCTCAGGTGCCTCCGATGCTTCAAAGAATAATTTAAAAGACGATTGTTATGACGACTTTGCACAATATCTTGCGGATGTAACAAAACACTTCAAGGATGCATGGGGCATTAAATTCAAATGCATATCTCCAATGAACGAACCGAACACAAGCTATTGGGGAGCTTACAGCGCAAAACAGGAAGGCTGCCACTTTGATGCTGGCACCAGTCAATCCAATATGTTTGTGTCTCTTAATACAGCACTTGTAAATGCGGGACTCGACGACGTAGCGATCGTAGGTTCGGACGAAACAAGCATAGATACTGCTATTACCAGCTTTAATGCGTTATCCGATGATGCGAAAAACGTACTTGACAGAATTGATACCCATACATACGGCGGTTCAAAAAGCTCCACCCTCATGAGCACCTGTCTCTTATACACATCT
>JAOAAV010000110.1 GCA_026418715.1 Clostridia bacterium | reverse complement strand
GTATAAGAGACAGCTCCATCCCTGTCGTATATAGTTGAACTTGCATTGTATGCACCCGTCTTATACCAAAGCATATTATCACTGGTTATTTTGGGATAATTGCTGTCATACGTATAAGTTACATTCGACGTTGATGTCTTTACAATACTTGGGTCAATACCTGTAGGTACTGTTGTCGGGCTTATAACTCCTGCACCCATGCCAAGTCCTGATTTCGCACCTGTGATCCAGTCAGACACTAAAGGGATATTTTTATAACTGCCTGATGTAAACACTTTTACATCTGTTGATATAACAAGTCCTGCACTATTGCTGATATATGCCTTCACATAGCTTGCTTCATCTAAATCAAAATTCAGATAAAAGCATTGAACCCCGACTTCAATAGAACTGCTGTCAATTGAAAATGAACCTTCATTTGCCAAGTAATTATTCTTATCATAGCTTTTCAATATCAGGTTATATGTATCAGTCAAATCTATCTCTTTTACTGCCAATATCACACCCACAATACTTTCTGCTGAAGAAAGCTCAATAATCCCATTTTTAAGAAAAATACCTCCTACTGATATCGGTTCTATTGCAGAACTACCTTGAATTGTAACGTCAAACGTATCCAAAACATTTTCAGTTACTTGACTTCCTTCGGCATTTAACAAAGCTTGAATGGTAATTTTACCCGCAGTAGCCGTTGGCGGCACAGTCAGAACCCCTGTGACTGAATCAATTGTTGCTCCATTATCACTTTTACTGATAATCGACCATGTTGTTGCACGTTCGGGAATTACTGTACCCTCATATTTAGGTATAGCTTTATATTGGTACGTATTCGCTGTATCTGAAATTTTAACAACTTCGCTTCCATCTATTTGCACAGAATCCGCATCCTTTGCTACTTTTAATGTAAGGGGCAACATTTTTGAGGCCGTCGAACCTGACGCCTTTATATAGTATGTCCCCTCAGACGCTGTGGGGCTTATAGTAACCAAGCCAGAACTGTCAACTGTCAATCCCGTAACAGCAATGTCTTCACCATTTTCATTGGCTATAGAAAATGCAATATTGCTTGAAATTTTAAAGCTTCCTGTTGCTGTATTGTCCACTGTTCCTGATACTGTTTTGTACGTGATATTGTGCAGTGCGACCGCTGTATATTGAATATTTATGTCATTTGAGCCTATGTATTGCTCAGTTATGTCGTTTTTAGCAGACAACGCGATATTAGTTGGGTTTGGTCTATAGATCTGCAAATTCGCTACGTCAACTGCAAATCCTGTTTGGCAATAGTTTGTCGGCTGCGATAAAAATATTTCAACCGCCGTCATCTGTGTTACCGTGACACCCGATATCTCATTTGTATATGATGTACCTGTAGAACGGTCTGTAATGATGAAATTTGTTTTTGAATTTACAAAATCAAAAATAACGGTATAATGGTACCATGTATCATGCTTGCTTGTGGGGGCATTTGAAACAGCAGTGTATTTGCCATTTCCTACACCATATGCAATTGATGGTGTTTTCGAAGAACTGTGTGAACGAAATCCAAATGCATATACAGAGTCCGAGTTAGAACCATTTACCGGCTTTACACCTATAACGCCATTACCTATGCCGCCCGCTCCGTAAGAGCGAATATCAAAATCCATAACCGCCATATCTGTAATAGCTGCAAATGAAGGAGAAACAATGCCTGTTTCAATGCTGTTTACCGCATTATTATCAGATACTCGAATGTAATTTCCCACACTTGCATCCGTTGCATATGCAACGCTTGCGGAATATGTGGTGTATGCCTGTGTCCAAGAAGAAACTGAACCGTCCGTAAAGTTAACCGATAATGCGATATTGTCAATTGCATCCGCATCTACTGAAACAGGCACTATAAAGTAGTTGACTATGATTGAAAATATTACGTAAAATACTAAGACCTTTCTCATCAAAACCCCTCCAAAATACTGCATGAATTCAAGTAACCCTCCTCAACAATAAAAAATAAACTTACGCTTGATTTTCTAAAGCTTAAATATAAACAAACATTTTCAGCCTCCGTCACAATAATATATAATTTGAATATAGTTGAAAACTTTAATTGTGTAAATATAAAAAGTCCAATGAACTACTTTTCAGGCAATATTGATTACTTTTGTAAAAATGTTTTTGTTTCCTCTGCCATGCGGAACACTTAATAATCCAAAAATTAAGAGATGTTTTAAATTTGTCAGCAAAAAACCAGTCAAAAATGCCTATCTTTTAAATGAAAAATAGGTTATACCTATTTTAGTACTTTAAAAATCTCCCTAAGGAAAACTGACAAAAGTTTTCACGACCTTATTTCTCATATAAAAATGCGTCTGGGATAGCTTGTTTCCAATATAGTAATTGGTTATACCCTGAAAGTGAGTTTTTTGTCAAACTATATGTACATTTGAAACAATCCAAATTAAAATATTCACAAATAAGTTGTTAAGGATGGAAAAAATAATGAGAAAAAAAATATTTTGTGTCATACTTTGTTTTTCCATGATAGCGTCCATGATTTCATGGGTATTTGCATATGGAACAGAAGAACAAACTACAGGAGATATTAGTGTGGGAACATTAAAATTTTTTCATCAAAACATTGTAGGCTCACAAACTCCGTATTCGGGGAATGATTTGCTTGAGACTAAAATTTCGACAATTCCTGATGTTCTTATGGGTATGCGAATTAATAAGCCCGTATTTAAAGTTACAATTCCCATTACCGCAACTGCCTCTGCAAGTGCAACATTAAAGGCGGTACAGTACGGAAAATCCGGAAAAGCACTTTCCACTTACTCTGAAGAAGTAACGATAAATAAAGGAGCATCTGAAAAAGTTATAAGTTTTAGCCATGTAAGAAATGTAAAAAGCATTAAAGTTTTCTTAAACGATGAATACATAGGCGGTATTGACGATGAAGTAAAGTATACATCTTCAGTTTCGCTTTTGGAGTATCCTGATGATTATCAGATTTATCAACGTGATGAGAATGATAAAGCTGTAATCTCTATATCAGGTCTTTGTGAGTCTGGGGCTGCGGTTACTGGTACAAAATTGACGGCAAATGGGGTAAATATCAATATTGAATCGGACACCGATATTTCAAATGCGGTTTTGATAGCCGCTCAATACAGTGACAATGCTCTTGTTAAATTGATTGAATACCCCGTTGCAACCGTAAATAAACAGGCGTCTGTATCATTGGAAAATGATTTTCTCAATTGCAACGTGAAAGTTATGCTCTGGAACAATCTTAATGAAATGGTTCCTCTTGCAGCTTCCATAGAAACTTATGTTGCGCAAACGGAAGAGACGGAAACTGTTCGAGCCGAATTCTATGCAGCAGGTACAAGTAATTTAATTCAAACTGCAGAAGCCAATTTTGTGGCAGGGCAAGAATTTAAAAACTCACAAAAAATTTTTGTAGGGCTTTTTGATGCAAAAATTTATTCTCCAACAGGACTTGTAAAAACAATTACCAATTTTGGAGTAGGGGATATTTGGGTTGCTGCGGGACAGTCAAACATGACTGATATGGGTGCAATTACAGATAATTTTAATTATGCATCCGATGATCCAATAATTGAGGGTATGCATATTATATACCCGGAAAATACAACATGGTCACAAATGAGTCATCCGGCAGGAGAAGGGCGTTTCTTTAAGACTGGTATTAGAACGTCACCTGTTACAAGCTTTGCTCGTACATTAGTGCAAGAACTTAATGTACCTATTGGTATTGTTCAGTCTTCTGTGGGCGGAACAAATATTTATCAATGGGCAAAAGGCATAAAATCGGGTGATGCCAACGACGGATATCTAATTAATGCTATGGAATCGTGTTTTGACAATATGCCTTCAACAAGGATTAGAGGTATAATTTGGTATCAGGGTGAGAATGATGCCATCAGCGAAAATTATGCATATAACTATGAAAACCTTCAAACAGAAATATTTAGACAATTTAGAGAATTCTTTGGTGATGAAAATTTGCCAATTATAACAACACAGTTGAATGACGCAAATCAAGACAGTACTTCTTCACTCGGTTATTATGATGCGTGGAGCTATGTAAAGGATGTTCAGCGCCGGTATCCTGAAAATCACGGCAATACTTATGTCGTAGGAACGAATGGTCTTGATTTGGGAGATACAATTCACAACAGCGCAAAATCAAATTTAACATTGGGAAACAGCTGGGCAAGAATGACACTTAATAAAGTATACGGAAAAGCTGATGTTGTGTGTGAACATCCCACAATCGATACTGCAACCGTTACGGGAACAAATACAATTCGTCTTACATTTAAAAATGTTGGGGCAAATGGATTGTATGCAAGAACAGATACAAAACGCATAGGCATAACAAATAGCTTATATACCATACAGCTAGGCGATTTAACAAAGGAATTTGTTGTGCGTCAGGGCGGCAATAAAAAAATTACATCAAGCAATACAGGAACTGGTACAACTTTGACTATTACAAACGCCACAATTGAAAACAATAACGAAGTGGTTTTGACAACCAAGGAAGAACTATCAGGTATTGTAGCAGTTGATTGTTGCTACGGTAAACGATTTGCTCCTTCACTAACGGATAAGGATACAGGTTGGTCAGTGCTTGCATTTTATAATGTAATTGCATCGTTTGAAAATGCGATAGAAGCAGAACCTGCGGTCGAATATGCCGCTGAGGATACGGCTCTTCTCAGCCAAACCGCATCAGTCTCATCCGACGAGATAATGTATCTAAATTATTATTCGAATGCAAACGCATATCCGATTATGAAATTTGATATTTCTAATGTAGATATATCAAAAGTACAGTCAGTTTCTTTGCAAGTGTACACAACAAATATTGATAAAGACAGGACAGGAAATATAACAATTTCTAAGATTGATACGGACTGGGACAATACCGCTACCTACACTTCAACAACGTATTCATCCTTAAATCCCGCCACAATTAAAACAATTAATACAAGCACAGCCGCACTTTTGCCAGTTGGCAACTATTCAAATATAGATATTACCGATTATGTAAAAGCTAATGGCGTTGGTATCCTTGGAATAGGCTTATCATGCGATTATGCCGCTGTCACAACGATTGCAGGGATAGATAGCCTGTATCCGCCTAAATTAGTAATTCAAAGCGGACATATTGCAGAAATTACAGTAACAGATGGAACAAATCCTGTAGCAAGCCTAGATGTAACTATTGCGGGAACAGGAAGCACAATATATAACACAAAAACATTTACAACTGATGCATCCGGTAAAATTTCAGCTATATTGACTTCTGGTTCCTATAAGGCTACAACTGCTTTAGGAACATACAAATCTGCACAAACCTCATTTACTGTTAATGGTACTGATACTACCACTTCAATTACCGTAGAAAAAAATCTTCAAATTCCCAATGAAGTGGTTATTTCAGGTGGACAGACAGCATCATTATCAACTACAACTACAAAAAGTTTGAAATCTTTTACAGCCACCTTATATGATAATAGCGGCGTAGAAATTAATGGCGCGAGCTGGCAATGGACTATAACTCCTAATTCAAAAGCAACAGTGACGGATGGAGTAGTAACAATTAATTCAAGTGCGGCAGCAGGTGATATATTGACGCTCACAGCAAGTGCAACTTATAATGACCAGACGGTATCAAATGCAGTGTCAATAAGTATTGTTGATACACTCAGCTACACGTTTGGGAATCAATTTGTTTTGACAAAACCATTTACCACTGCGAATGTTACCGACATCGCTATTGCTGACACGGGAATGGCAGTAACGACAAGCGGAAGCAATTATACAAACGTTGCAATCATAAATTCATCAACAAGAAGCAATGCGGGATATTATCCGTACGGCACAGGACTTACAGGAACTAATTATTATCTCTTCCTCGGTGCCGGTGGCAATGGTACGAGCACATTTACGGTAACATTACCAGAAGCAGTGCAGTCCGGAATGTATATTACTATAAAGTATGCAAAGCCATATGCAACTAATAATGGCACAACAAACCGAAGTGCTGGAAATGCTATGACTATGACCATCGGAACGCAAACGATAGATGTACAGACAAACTGCGCATATGACACATGGTACACAGATACCATTAACGTTTCGACGGATGTGTCTGCTATTACGTTTTTAGCAGGAAAATGGAGCGCTCTTGCAATAGAAAGCATACAGATATCAAGTGGTATAATACAATAATAGGCAATATTGCAAAGTATATATAATGATTATTATTTACAATTAATTGTACTACATGATAAAATAGAGGAAAAAGGCGGTGGTATGGTGCACAATAAAAATCAATTATTAAATCAATATATTTCGAAACTTCAATTAGAACTGTCGATATGCATGTCAGCCGTTTGCAAAGATTGGCAGCATCCATTGCATAAGAGGATGAAAAATACATTTTATTTAATAAAAGATGGTACAGGAGAAATAGTAGTCAATGGCATAGTACTACATCCTAAAGCAGGGGATATGGTGTTTCTACCTAAAAACGCCCAAGTATCATTGTATACACCTCATGAAAATTGCTATGAAAAGTATTGGTGTGAATTTGAAGCATATTTTGAAAGCATAAATTTGTTTGAAATTTTGGAAATTCCTTATTGCATCAAAGTTTCAAACTTTGACAAAATTCAGACTTTATTTGAAAAGCTTCAACTGCTGAGCGAAAAAGAGGATATTATTTCGGCACTGCATTTGAAGGCTGTTCTGCTTGAAATTATTGCATTTTATCTGGAAGAAGCAAATGATAATATCCTTTTTAAAATGGATGATTTTTCAAAAACCGTTTTCAAATATATTGACGAAAATATTGAAAAAGATATTTCGGTGGATACTTTAGCTAATCTTGTTCATTTTCATCCAAAATATTTTATAAAAGTATTCAAACAACGAGTAGGAATTACTCCTATACACTATTTAAAAACAGTGCGTATAGAAAAATCTAAGACACTGCTGTCATGTACAGAACAAAGTGTCGGAGAAATTGCAAAAACAGTCGGTTATACTAATGCAAAGAACTTTTCTTCAGACTTTAAGAAGATAACCGGATATCTGCCCACAGAATATCGAAAACATCTAAAAGAAATTCGTTTATATAAAATTATTACTTAAATCCGAGAAACCTCTGAATAATTTAAAAACAAAAAATAAATGAGGTTTTCTAAAAATAAGTAATGTTTTTATATATACTCCCTCTCAAAAAAAAATCCCATTCCAAAACGAATGGGATTTTTTTACAAATACAAGAAATATACTCTATAAATTTTGTGGTATTATTCAGCAGCACTCTTGTTTGGAAATTTTTAACAAGTTACAAACACAAAAGCCAATGAATCTGCGGGTAGATAACAGAAATCATCAGCTTGTAAAAACGGTTTAAACTTTCACTAAGAGTGAAAATTACTCCCCTGATCTCAAACTATTGTCAATTGCTTCTGCCGCAGCCTTTCCTGCGCCCATTGCTAAAATAACCGTTGCAGCTCCAGTAACAACATCGCCGCCCGCATATACACCTTTAAGGCTGGTAGCTCCCGTTGCTTCATCCGCCACTATACACCCGCGCTTATTTGTTTCCAAGCCCTTTGTGGTCGCTTTAATAAGCGGGTTTGGCGTTTGGCCAATAGCCACGATAACAGTTTCAACATCCATAACATATTCCGAACCCTCTTGCGGCACCGGTCTGCGCCTGCCGCTTTCATCAGGTTCACCAAGCTGCATTTGTATACATTCCATGCCTACAACCCAACCTTGTTCATTGCCTATAATCTTGGTCGGATTGCTTAAAAGCTTGAAAATAATACCCTCTTCCTCGGCATGATGAACTTCCTCTGCTCTTGCCGGAAGCTCATCCATTCCTCTTCTGTATACAATATACACATTTTCCGCACCCAAACGTTTTGCACATCTTGCAGCATCCATCGCTACATTCCCGCCACCAAGAACAGCGACATTTTTTCCTATGTAAATAGGAGTATCATAATTAGGGAATTCATATGCTTTCATCAAATTAATTCGTGTTAAAAATTCATTTGCGGAATACACACCGTTTAGGCTTTCGCCTTCAATGCCCATAAAACTCGGTAAACCTGCGCCTGAACCTATATAGATAGCATCAAAACCGTATTCATCCATAAGCTCGTCTATCAAAATTGTCTTGCCTATTATTACATTTGTTTTTATTTTAACACCAAGATCTTTTAATGTGGCAATCTCCTTTTGAACAATTTCCTTCGGAAGCCTGAATTCGGGGATGCCATACATCAAAACACCTCCAGCTGTATGAAAGGCTTCAAAAACAGTAACGTCATATCCCTTTTTAGCCAAATCCCCAGCACAAGTAAGCCCCGATGGTCCAGAACCGACAACAGCTACCTTTTTACCATTTGGCAAAGGCTTTTCAATTTTTTCGTCAACGTTTTTCATATGCCAGTCAGCTGCAAATCGCTCCAAACGACCAATAGCTACGCTCTCACCTTTAATGGCACGTACACACTTTGCTTCGCACTGTGTTTCCTGCGGACACACACGCCCACAAACAGCAGGAAGAGCATTGGTTTCCTTAATTTTTTGATACGCTCCCTCAAAATCCCCTTTTGCAATCAATTCAATGAATTCAGGAATTTTAACACCGACAGGACATCCTTCCATACAGGGCTTATGTTTGCAGTTTAAGCAGCGCTCAGCTTCTTCTCTTGCCATTTCTTCAGTATATCCCGTTGCCACTTCCAAGAAATTCTTATTTCGTACATTCGGTGCCTGCTCCGGCATAACCGTTTTCTTTAAAGACATATTAGGCATGACTACCCCTCCCGATTCTGCAATGACCTTCTTCACAGGCTCTTTTTTCATGTTCTTTAAACATCATCTGTCTATTTAGTGCTGCCTGCCAATCAATCTGATGACCGTCAAAATCGGGTCCGTCAACACAAGCAAATCTAGTTTCGCCGCCTACAACTACACGACAGCCGCCGCACATCCCCGTTCCATCAATCATTACGGGATTCATGCTGACAATTGTTTTAATACCATATTCCTTTGTAAGATTAGAAACAGCACGCATCATCACCAATGGGCCGATTGCTATAACAGCGTCATATTTTTCTCCAGAATCAATTAATTCCTTCAGTCTGTCTGTCACAAAACCCTTTATTCCATTTGAACCGTCATCAGTTGTAACTATAAGCTTGTCCGATACGTTGTGCATCTCATTCTCGAGGATAATAAGTGTTTTATCTCTAAACCCTAAAACAGCATGAACCTCCGCGCCAAGAGAGTGGAGTTTTTTTGCCTGCGGATATGCAATTGCAGTACCCAATCCTCCGCCGATTACCGCAACCTTTTTAAGACCCTCCAAATGTGTCGGAAGTCCCAAAGGTCCTGCAAAATCCAAGATAGTTTCTCCTTCCTCAAGTTTTGATAAATCTTGAGTTGTCTTGCCCACAACTTGCACTATGATGGTTACAGTGCCCTTTTCGGCATCAAAATCTGCAACCGTAAAAGGAACCCTTTCACCGTATTCATCGATCCTCAATATAATAAATTGCCCCGGCTGTGCTTTTTTCGCCACCAACGGAGCCTCAATTTCCATAAGAAAAACCTGTGAACTGAGAACCCTTTTCTTCACTATTTTATATGCCATCTTTTTCACTCCTTAAAACAATCACGTATATAATAACACTTTCAGTCCGTTTTTTCAACTGCTTTCATGAACATCATGAAAAGTTTTTAGTTCACAACACAAAATATAAAAGCCAAAGAAACTTCTCTGGCTTTTTTCATTAACTATTTGTTTTCTTCCTGCTCCAAAAACGAGTTTATGTCATCGATAAGCTTATTTACATCCGCACCATGCACCATGCAGGCTTCCTCCAATGATTCTCCGCTTGCTGACGGACAGCCCAAGCAATGCATACCTATATTCAGCAAAAATTGCGCCGTACCGGGATTCATTTCTAATACGTCTCTGATAATCATATCTTTTGTAACTCGCATGATATCGTCTCCTTTTATTGTATATTTTCTTCTTCAATGGTTCCGCCATTGAAAATTTCTTCAAATTGAGCACCATCAATCGTCTCATATTTTAAGAGAGCCTGTGCTATTCTTTCCAACTCTTCGATATGCCCTTTAAGCATATCCATGGTTTTCTCATATTGCTTCTCAATAATTTCACTTACTTCCTTATCTATTTCAGCTGCCGTCTGTTCACTGTAATTTTTTGCGTGTCCATAGTCACGTCCCAAGAATACTTCTTGCCCGCTGTCATAGGAAACAGGTCCGATTTTATCACTCATACCATACTTTGCAACCATTTGCCGAGCTATATCAGTCGCACGCTGTATATCATTCGACGCACCCGTGCTCACGTCGTCAAGCACAATCTTTTCCGCCACACGTCCACCTAAAAGCACAATAATGCTGTCGAGCATTTCATTTTTGGATGAATACATCTTATCCTCAGTCGGCAAATACATTGTATATCCACCCGCTCTTCCTCTTGGAATTATGGAAACCTGATGAATAATTTTTGTACTATCCACCAGCTTTGCCAAAATAGCATGCCCCGCCTCATGATATGCAGTTAATCTCTTTTCTTTATCGGTAATAACCTTTGACTTTTTCTCGGAACCCATCATGACCTTGATATTGGCATCCTCTAAATCACGGTTGTCAATTTCAGTCTTATTTCTGCGAGCAGCAAAAATAGCCGCCTCATTCATGAGATTTTCAAGATCCGCACCTGTATAACCTGCCGTCGCTCTGGCAAGCTTTTTCAGGTCAACATCCTTTGAAAGGGGTTTCTTTCTCGAATGTACTTTTAAAATTTCCTCTCTTCCCTTTACATCTGGAACGTCAACCACTACCTGCCTGTCAAACCGACCAGGTCTTAGCAAAGCAGGATCTAAAATATCTGGTCTGTTTGTAGCCGCAATAATGATAATTCCCTCATTTGCACCAAAACCATCCATCTCTACAAGCAATTGATTCAGAGTCTGTTCACGCTCATCGTGTCCTCCGCCCATACCTGCTCCTCTATGACGTCCTACAGCGTCAATTTCGTCTATAAAAATGATGCATGGCCTGTTCTTTTTCGCTTGCTCAAATAAATCACGAACACGTGACGCTCCTACACCGACATAAAGCTCTACAAAATCCGAACCGCTTATCGAAAAAAACGGAACACCCGCCTCGCCCGCAACTGCACGCGCGAGCAATGTTTTACCTGTTCCCGGTGGGCCAACCAAAAGCACACCTTTAGGAATTCTGGCTCCGAGTGCAATAAACTTCTGCGGATTTTTCAAAAATTCCACAAGCTCTTCAAGCTCAGCCTTTTCTTCTTCCGCACCAGCAACTTCATTAAAGCCAACCCTGCGTTTTTCATCTATCGACACCTTTGCTCGGCTTCTTGTAAATCCGCCGGCTCTTCCACCCCCCTGCTGCTGCAGGGTAAACATCCAGAAAAATATCACTATCCCCACTAAAATAAGCGGACCAATCATTGAAAGCCACCACGGCGCCGATTTTGGCATGTTCACATCGTATTCAAGAGTTCCCGCTTCTATCTGCCGATTAATTTCATCTCCCACATCAGCATGAAAAATCTCTATTGATGGAATTTCAACCTCAATTTTATTCAACTTAACCGTCCCGTCAGGCAATCTTTCCACTGGTTTATTTGCATCACCAATAATAGCCGTTACGGTTTTATCGCTGACAATAAGCTTTGTTACGGTTCCCTTGTTGATTTCTTTAATTAAATCAGAATATATCTGCTTGTTTGCCTCCTCAAAATAGCTGTTGACCATCATATACATGAGAAAGAACACAAACACAATTATAATCCAAACACCGATTCCCTTTATGTTTTTCTGCAAATTATTGCCTCCTCCTATCACACGCGGAAAAATGTTTATGCTATGAAACCTTTTAATCTTGCGCTGTACTGCAATATATTATCATAGTTTATTTTAAAATTCAAGCTATTTTATCTGAGTTTGCATCAAAACGTACTATGCTTTTTACTTCTCATATACGCTCTTTTTTAATTCACCCAAATACGGCAAATTTCTGTAAAGCTGCGCATAATCCAAGCCATAACCCACCACAAACATATCAGGCACATCAAAACCGCAATATTCATACTGAACATCTTTTTCACGTCTTGCGGGCTTATTGAACATAGTGCATATTCTAAGGCTTTTGGGCTTCCTTTCCATAAGCATTTCCCGAAGCGTAGAAAGAGTTACACCCGAATCAATTATATCTTCCACAATAAGCACGTTCACACCTGCAATGTCGCTTTCCAAGTCCTTTATGATTTTTACGTTCCCACTTGTGCGGGAGCCTGAACCATAGCTTGATACCACCATAAAATCAAGCTCGCAGGGTGATGAAATTTCACGCATCAAATCCGCAAGAAATATAACCGAACCTTTGAGAGTACCTACCAGCAGAATTCTCTCGTCCTTGTAGTCTCTGCTGATTTGCTCTCCCAACTCTTTTACTCTTTTTTGTATTTCTTCCTCTGTGAACAATATTTTTTCTATATCTTTATTCATTTGATTCATTTGCACTGTCCCCTTCTTTTATTGTTATCATTATACTGCGTTCTCCGTATTTTGCAAGAAAACGTCTGTCCGCACGGTATCCCATCACCCATAAAATATTCTCTCCATTAGTCAAAATCGGAATGGTATCCCTCTGACATCTTGGAATTTTATTGTCGATGAAAAAATCTTTAAGCTTTTTCCTGCCATCCATTCCTGTCGGATAAAAGATATCCCCGTTTCTTCTGTTTCTTACTAAAAGTTTGTCAATAGCAGTTGTTTTAAAATATTGTACATTTGTGCCGCCTTTTCCCTCGCATATGCACTCTTTTGAAAATATATACATATTTGCTTCCCTTATATATAAATCCTCACCTAATATGAATTTATATTCATATGGCAAAGTCAAAAGTTTTCTTTTTGTAATTATCAAAAAGTCGTATTCTATTTTGGCAGTCACACCTTCAGGCAAAGACAAACTCTTCCCGCTATGACTGTTTTCTACAAGCAGCATAATATCATCTATATAATCCACCGATACATTCTGCCCACTATCTAGTATGTTCTCCAAAACACTCAAAAGCACGCGGCGGGCAATTGCTCTATGCTCCCCCAAAAGTTTTTGCATCGGTATTTTATATTCGTCGTCATCATTTGATGAAACCAAGTCTGAATATGCCTTATGTGAATATTGCTTTAAAAACTGATTATCCTCAGAAATCACAGCGGCATTTTTCGTAACTGTGTCAATAAAATTCGGATTGAATTCCTTTTTTATATGTGGAATCAGATTGAGTCTTATTTTATTGCGTGTATAAATCGGCTTTTCATTAGTAATGTCAGACACATAGAAAATTCCGGCATTTTTGCAATAAAGCTCTATCTCCTCCCTTGTTATATCCAAAAGAGGACGCACTATATTATCCCGTTTATAAGGAATGCCACACAATCCCCCAAGTCCGCTGCCACGCATAAAATTCATTAATATGGTTTCCGCCGAATCATTTTTATTATGCGCCGTTGCTATTTTATCTGCACAAAGCCTGTTTTGCAATTCAGAAAAAAACTTGTACCTAAGCTCTCGTCCCGCCTGTTCTTCGGATATTCCATTTTCTCTTGAATATTTTAAAACATCAACAGACTCCAAAAAACATGCCACATCTAACTCTTTGCAGAACTCTTCCGCAAACCGCTGATCCGACAAAGCTTCTTCCCTTAAATTATGATTTACGTGCGCAGCAAACACCGACAATCTGTATTTTTCTCTTAATGCAGTAAGCGCATGCAATAGGCAGCAGGAATCCGCACCGCCGGATAAACCGACAATTACTTTATCACCACATTCTATCAGGTTATGTGTCCTTATTGTATTTTCTATTTTTTTTAAGATATTATCCATTATATTCTGTCGCACCAATCTCAATATTCAAGAACTTCGTATACTTGCCCTGCCAGCCAAGCTTAAACATTCCCGTTTCACCACTTCGGTATTTTGCAATTATGCATTCAGCTAAATTTTTGTCCTCCGAATCCTTGTTATAGTATTCGTCACGATACAAAAAAATAACAATGTCAGCATCCTGCTCAATCGCGCCGGACTCACGAAGATCGCTGAGCATGGGACGTTTGTCGCTTCGGCTCTCACTGGCACGCGAAAGCTGGGAAAGCGTAATCACGGGAATATCAAGTTCCTTTGCCAAGATTTTAAGTGAACGGGATATTTCCGATATTTCCTGCTGGCGATTGTCCGCTCTGCCGGAAGACTGCATAAGCTGCAGATAGTCAATTACCACCAGACCCAAATTTTTCGTTTGTTTAAGCCTTCTGCATTTTGCCCTGATCTCAGATACAGTAATGGATGGTGTATCATCAATATAAAGCGGTGCCATCGCAACCTTGTCCACAACCTCGCCTATTTGCTGCCAATCACTGCCCGATAATTCCCCAAGCCGCATTTTATTGGAATCCACCAGTGCCTGACTGCACAAAATACGGTTTACAAGCTGACTTTTCGACATTTCTAAATTAAAAATCGCAACCGTGACATTTTCTTCTATAGCGACATGCTCCGCAATGTTCACCGCAAAACTGGATTTTCCCATACCTGGACGTCCCGCAATTAAAATTAAATCGGAATTTTGCAGCCCTGCCATACGCCTGTCAAGTTCATGAAATCCTGTAGGCAGTCCTGTAAGCTTTCCTTTGTTGAGGGAATTTTCAACCATTTCCGTGTAGCTTCCCATCAATACATCGCTTATCGGAACGATATCACTTTGATTTCTGCCAGCCGAAACATCAAAAATCAATTGTTCCGCCTGCTCCAATATGCGCTCTGTTTTATCGCTTTCACTGTATGCCATTTCGGATATGGCATGGGTTGCCTTAATCAATCGTCTCAGAACAGATTTTTCTTTGACAATTTTTGAGTAATAGCCGATATTTCTGGTTGTCGGAACAGCAGTGGCAACGGATGTCAGATAAGTAATTCCTCCGACAGCTTCAAGCTTGTCCGCTTGATTCAAT
The DNA here is from genome assembly GCA_026418715.1 of Clostridia bacterium. Classification (GTDB taxonomy): domain Bacteria; phylum Bacillota; class Clostridia; order UBA1381; family UBA1381; genus SKW16. The sequence continues at coordinate 4,940 of JAOAAV010000110.1, read as the reverse complement.
CTATCGGAAACCGTAACAATATCTATCGGAGTATTTTCATTAAACAATTCCATCACAATTCGATAAATTTCGCGATTGCTTTCAAAATAAAAATCGTCTGGCTTGACAATTTCAGCGGACAACGCAACGCTTTGAGAACTTTTGAGAACGCTGCCAATCACCGACTGCTCCGCTTCCATACTGTAAGGCAATTCACGACCTATCGGAGTGATATCCATATTGTCCATGCGGAAAATTCCCCTTTCACATATTTCTTATTTTTGCTCTGAAACCCTAACTTTCAACTTCCCAGTTACTTCAGGGTATATTTTCACATCCACCACAGTAGTCCCAAGAGTTTTAATTCCCTCCGGAAGTACAAATTTTTTCTTGTCTATTTTAATGTGATGCTGCATTTTCAGTTCTTCCGCAATATCCTTGCTCGTAATGGAACCGAACAGCTTGCCGTTTTCACCTGCCTTTGCCTTCAGTTCAACGGTTATTTCTTCCATCTTTGCAGCAATCTGTCTTGCTTCCTCAAGTTCTTTTTTCTTTCTGTAATCGGCAGCCTCCCTCTGACCTTGCATGATATTAATATTTTCCTTTGTTGCTTCGCTTGCCAACTTTCTCGGTATCAGAAAATTTCTGGCATATCCATCTGAAACCTCTATCATATCTCCTTTTTTGCCCTGTCCCTTCACATCTTGATTCAATATAACCTTCATTTGCAATCACAATCCTTTCATCCAAAAAACCTCTGTTTTAGTAGCATCAAAAGCGAGTTTGCAAAATTTTTCAACAATCTCCCATTCGGCAAAATATGCTTTTTTACCGACGTTTTTCAGTATCCTGGTTTTAAAGCCTTTTTTCTTCGGGAAAACAGTACTTGTGCTCGTTTTCTTTGCCAATAAATCCAAAGTTTCAAATCATGTTAAAAGTTCCCTAATCGTTCTCATCCAAATATTCTTTTACAGCGGATATAAGCATTTCCTTTGCCTGCTCAATACTAATGCCGTTTAGTTGTGTACCCGCCACCATCATATGCCCGCCTCCGCCAAGTTTCTCCAAAATGACCTGAACATTGACGTCGCCAAGAGACCTTCCGCTGATGCAGGCGTCTCCGTCTTCCTCAAATATGACAAAAGCCGCTTCAACATTGCTGATTTCAAGCATCTCATCCGCAGCCTTCGCAGAAATTACTTTGATGTTATGAAATTTTTCACTGCAGACGGCAACCGCAATATTCTTTTCAATAAATTCCGCAGATTTTACGATATCAACCTTATGTGCGTAATCCGCTTTATCAATATCAAACAAGCTTTTTACAGAAATTGTATCCACTCCGTACCGCCTAAGATAAGATGCGGCCTCAAATGTACGTACTCCCGTTTTCATGACGAAATTTTTGGTGTCCATTAAAATTCCCACATAAAGTGCCTTCGCCTCAAAAGTAGTCATTTTTCTGCCATCGTCTATATATTGCAAAATCTCCGTAGCCATTTCACAGGTAGATGATGCATACGGTTCATGGTACACAAGCGAACAGTTATTGATAAACTCTGTACTCCTTCTATGATGGTCGATCAGTACCGTTTTAGACGCCATTGCCAAAAGCTCAGGTGAAGATACGAGGGATGGCCTGTGCGTATCCAATACAACCAAAAGCGTATTTTCACCTATTATTTCCATCGCTGTTTCGCTTTCTATCATCATCCCGCTATACTCTTCAATTTCCTTTGTCTCATCAAAAAGCTTCTGCACACCAATGGTATTGTCAAAAATAATATACGGGTTTTTCCCTAAATCTCTCACCGCACGCTGCAAACCAATTGCTGCGCCAAAAGAGTCATAATCAGCATTTGAATGTCCCATAAATATGACATTATCGGCATGAAGAATAAAATCCTTCAGCGCAAGTGCAAATGCTCTTGCCTTCACTCTTGTGCTTTTTTCGTATTCTTTTGTTTTTCCGCCGTAAAATCTATATTGGCTCTCATCCTTAATCGCCGCTTGGTCGCCGCCTCTGCCGAGCACCATATCAATCGCAGCCCTTGCATATGCCTCATTTTCAGCAAGATGCCCTCCCACGCCAATTCCTATGCTTATGGTCAAGGGATGCTTTGTACTCTCCCCTAAGGCACGAACCTTATCAATAACATCAAACTTTTCTTCAATATATCTTTCAAGATATTGATGCTCAAAAAATACAATATATCTGTCACGCTCCGTTCTTCGCCGTATCCCGTTGCTTTTTAAAACCCATTCTCCGATATCTTTGTCAATCTGCGCCAATGCCTGCTGACGCTGGGTATCGTCCATTTTCTGGAGGATTTCATCATAGTTGTCAATACTTATGATAGCAACGTCTACTCTTTCATTTTGATACTTTTTCTCAAGCTTTTCCTGCTCCGTACGATCACAAAAATACAGGAGCACGGAATATTGCTCATCTTTTTCATTCTTTATAATGCTGCCCAAGACTTCGTAATGGTGACCCTTGTAGTGTACGTCCTCACAAATTCCACTGGTAGATTTTAAAATTTCCGACCATTTGATATCAGAAACCACCGTATCTAAAGGCGCATCAAAAACGTTTTCACCAAAAACATTTGCAAAATTCCTGTTGAACCACATAATCGAACCATCAACACGCAAAATCACCATAGGGAGCGGAAAGCTTTGTATAATATCGGTGTCCGGCATTTGTCCACCATCGGAAAGCATCTTCATATAGCCGTCCATTTCACTCTTTCTGCTTTGACGAACAATATAGATGTATACAACAAGCGCCAGACAAAAAACCAACTCTATTAAACCGCTATACCTGTCCCCGTTCAGGAAAGAAGCAATAGCTGCAATGAGCACAACAATTATGCTCAAAACAGTTCCAAACATGAAAGAACGCACTATCTTCCTGTAAATTTTATTCATAACTCCTCCTAAAACCACTTTTTAAAGCGGTTTTCATATATCATAAACACCTACCTGCGATTTTTTATATATTTATTCAGTTCCGACATATCCGAAAACTCTGACTCAAGCTCATGGCTGTTTCTTTCAGCGATATCCGTAAGCGCTTCTATTTTAGAGTCTATATTGGCATAGCTGATTCCAAGCCTTCGTGCCAACGTGTAGCTCATAGCGATAATTGATGCAATAGTGTCTGCTATGGTGTTGTATGAATTCGGCTCATCCGTCTTTGCAAGCCCTTTAAACAAGTTCGAAAGCTCCGATAAAATTTCACTTTTAAGCCATTCAATAGCCTTTACATTCGCCGAGATTTTAATGTTTGTTCTTGTTTTCATTTTATGCCCTCTCCTCGTGCTTTCGCCTGCTAAATTTGCGATTTTTTCACTGGTAAAATTAAAATTTACCCAAATTTTATCTCATTGTATCATAACAAATTTAAATAGTCAATAAAAAGGAATTATTTTACATATAATGCAAAAACTGCTGAATAAATCAGCAGTCAGTAGTTTTTATATTTCTTCGGATATTAGTTTCGCCATTTCTTTTGTTCCAACCTTTTTCATACCTTCGCTCATAATATCGCCCGTTCTGTAACCCTTGTCAAGAACTTTATCAACTGCATTTGCAATTGCCTTTGCCTCGTCAACCAATCCAAATGACATTTCAAGCATCATTGCGGCAGATTCAATCGTCGCAATCGGATTTGCCATGTCCATACCAGCGATATCAGGCGCGCTTCCGTGAATTGGTTCGTACATGCCACGCTTTGTAGCGCCCAGCGATGCGGATGGCAGCATACCTATGGATCCCGAAATTGCGCTTGATAAATCGGATAAAATATCACCAAATAAATTTGAAGTTACAATAACGTCAAACTGAGATGGACGAAGAGCCAGCTGCATAGCAGCATTGTCCACATACATATGCGTAAGCTCAACTTGCGGATAATCCTTGCTTACCTTCTCTACCGTTTCTCTCCAAAAACGCGACGACTCAAGCACATTTGCTTTATCCACCGAGGTAAGCTTTTTATTGCGAAGCATGGCGCTTTCAAAAGCCACTCTAGCAATGCGTTCAACCTCTTCCGCCGAATATTTCTCAAGGTCGGATGCCCAAGTGTTATCTTCCGCCCTTCTCTTTTCACCAAAATATATGCCGCCCGTAAGTTCACGAACTACCATTACATTAAGGCCATTTCCAATAATTCTGTCTTTGAGAGGTGATGCGTCCTTAAGCTGAGGCTTTAAAATAGCGGGGCGAAGGTTCGAGTAAAGACCGAGCGCCTTTCGTATTCCCAAAAGTCCCGTTTCCGGTCGGATTGATGCAGGCACATTGTCCCACTTAGGTCCCCCCACCGCGCCTAAAAGTACGCTATCTGACTCAAGACACTTGTCTATAGTTTCCTGCGGCAGGCTGGTACCGTGCTTATCAATCGCAACACCGCCCATATCAACTTCCGTGTAGTTGAATTTATGCCCGAATTTTTTCTCAATCGCGTCAAGCACTGTAACAGCACCTGCGATAATTTCAGGGCCGATACCGTCACCCGGAATCAGTGCTATATTAAACTCTGCCATATTTTTCATTCCTTTCCCATAGGGTAATTATTTATTTTTTATCTGTTCAATCAAACCGCCCGCATTGATAATTTCCTGCATAAACGGAGGAAACGCAACTGCTTGATATGTTTTGTTCTTTGTTTTATTCGTGATAACTCCCGTATCAAAATCCACTTCCACTTCGTTTCCCTCGTCAATGTCCGCCGATGCCTCCGCACATTCCAAAATCGGAAGCCCTATATTAATTGCGTTTCTATAAAAAATTCTCGCAAAATCCTTTGCTATCACGCAAGAAATTCCGCTTGCTTTTATCGCAATCGGAGCGTGCTCTCTTGACGAACCGCAGCCAAAATTGCTCCCTCCGACCATAATGTCACCAGGCTTTACCTTGTTGACAAACTCCTTGTCGATGTCCTCCATACAATGCTTTGC
>JAOAAV010000095.1 GCA_026418715.1 Clostridia bacterium | reverse complement strand
AGATGTGTATAAGAGACAGGGTGAATATGGAGCCGGCGCCCTTTGGAAAATATGTTTGATAAAGTTGATGGTAAGGACTCTCCGGCAGGGATGGATGATTGACGCGCTCGACCTTAGGGTGGGATTTTAAAAAGTTGACTACTTTAAGCGCGTTTTCAACGTGACGTTCTACTCGCAAAGATAATGTCTCAAGCCCTTGAAGGAACAAAAACGAATTAAATGGGCTCAGGGCTGCACCAGTGTCTCTTAATAAAGTGACACGCGCCTTGGTAATATAAGCTGCAGCTCCGGCTGCATCGGTCAGACGGACTCCGTGATAGCTTGGATTTGGCTCTGAAAGACCAGGGAATTTCCCAGAAGCAGCCCAGTCGAATTTCCCACCGTCAACAATCACGCCTCCGATTGATGTGCCATGTCCTCCTATGAATTTGGTAGCCGAGTGCACAACAATGTCGGCACCGTATTCAAACGGGCGAAGAAGGTAAGGAGTCGCAAAAGTATTGTCAACAATAACGGGTATACCATTTTTGTGGGCCAATTCCGCAACAGTTCGAATATCAATAAGACTGGAATTGGGATTACCGAGAGTCTCAAAAAAGATTGCTTTAGTGTTGGGGCGGATTGCATTCTCAAAACTGCCTGGTTGATCAGGATCTACAAAGGTAACATCAATGCCAAAGTCCTTAAAGGTATGCTCGAACAAATTATAGGTACCGCCGTACAGCGTATTGGCGGAAACAATATGATCGCCTGCTCGTGCAATATTTTGAATAGCATATGTCACCGCCGCAGCACCACTGGATAAAGCCAATGCGCCTATGCCGCCTTCTAGTGCCGAAATACGTTTTTCAAATACATCTGAAGTTGGGTTCATAATACGGGAATAGATATTTCCAGTTTCGGTCAATCCAAATCGACCCGCAGCTTGGGCTGAATTTGCAAACACATAGGATGAAGTCTGATAAATAGGAACTGCTCTTGCATCTGTCGCAGGGTCCGGCTGTTCCTGCCCTGCATGTACTTGGAGAGTTTCAAAGTGATAGGTTCTTGTTTCTGACATTTCATTCACTCCTTAATCTTTATTTTAATTCACTTTATTCATATAGCAAAAGTATGGATAAGGGCAAGCCCTTAGATTATTTTAAAAAGAAACACTAGATTTGTTAATCCAACTCTAATTTATTCTGCAACTTTTGACGTTGCCGTTTTACCAGATCCTCTAATGTAATATGATCAACGACGTTGCTGACGGCTTTGTCAATTTGCTTCCAAACATCCAAAGTTGCACAGATTTCACAACGCGGGCATTGATTCGGATAATCCTCCATGCAGGCCACAGGTACAAGACTCCCTTCAATCTGTCTTAAAATCATACCTATTGTATAGTCACTTGCAGATTTAGCTAGTTTGTAGCCACCCTGAGGACCACGGATACTCTTAACAAACCCTGCTCTGCTCAACACGGTGATAATCTGTTCCAAATATTTATTGGAAATCTGCTGACGTTCTGCAATCATTTTAATGGGTGAATACTCATCATCATGCATAGCTAGATCCAGCATCATTCGCAGGGCATATCTGCCTCTGGTTGAAATCTTCATGAAATCACTTCCTATCCTTCATACACATCATAATAATTATAATATATGAATAATAGAAATTCAATCAGGTATTTTTTTGCTCATCTTGGGTCAAATTCTGATAGCCATTGTTCAGCTTTGACGCTAAAGTGTACATCACTGTTTTTCAGTGCCGAGTTTGTCGGAGCGTACGGCCCGCGTCAAAAAACCAGCTTTTCTTTTTATCTCCTTTTCCTAATTGGGAAAAGGAAAAATGCACAAATACACCTGCCCCGCATGAACATCTATCTTTCCGCAATCGCCTTCATTATTCTGAAAAAAGAGGCGTAGACAGATACCGTTCTCCAGTGTCGGGAAGTATGACCACGATAACCTTTCCCGCGTTTTCCTGACGTTTTGCAAGTTCCGTCGCCGCCCAGACAGCCGCTCCGGAGGAAATTCCTACAAGCAAGCCCTCCGTCTTGGAAATTTCTTTGCCTGTCGCGAAAGCTTCTTCATTTTTCACGCGAATGACTTCATCATAAACGGAAGTATTCAAAACCTTAGGAACAAACCCCGCGCCAATTCCCTGAATTTTATGAGATCCCGCCTTCCCTTCCGAAAGAACAGGAGAAGAATCAGGTTCCACAGCTACAACCCTGATGCCTGGTTTTTTCGATTTCAAATATTCTCCCGCACCGGTCAGCGTGCCGCCAGTTCCGACTCCAGCTACCAGAATATCCACTTTCCCATCCGTATCCTCCCAGATTTCCGGTCCGGTAGTTTTACGGTGAATTTCAGGATTGGCAGGGTTTACAAACTGACCAGGAATAAAGGAATGGGGAATTTCTTTGGCAAGTTCGTCCGCTTTCTCAATTGCGCCGGACATGCCTTTTGCCCCTTCAGTCAGTACAAGTTCGGCACCATAGGCTCTTAGCAAATTTCTGCGCTCGATGCTCATGGTTTCCGGCATCGTGAGAATGATCCGATACCCGCGGGCAGCAGCCACGCAAGCAAGTCCAATGCCCGTATTTCCACTGGTAGGCTCAATTATCACCGATTCGGAGTCCAACAAGCCTTTTGCTTCCGCATCGTCAATCATAGCTTTTGCAATACGGTCTTTCACACTTCCCGTCGGATTAAAATACTCCAGCTTGCCAATCACTTTTGCCGAAAGCTTGTGCTTATTTTCATAATTGATAAGCTCAAGTAATGGAGTTTTGCCAATGAGATCCGTTAGATTTTTAAAAATTTTTGACATACTGATCACCTCCTTTTTTAATTTAAATTTATCATATATGTTTTATATGATAAATAATAAACCTTTTAAGCGATTTTGTCAATACTAATTTTTATTATTTATATATATTTTATATGAAATGAGTACAGATCTATTAATATTCTGAATTTTTCATATTATTGCATATTATTTACATATTAAATGCGTGAAAATGGTGAGGATATTAGCAAAATGGCGTTGCGCGCCTGCCCGGAGCGTGCTTTTCTCCCTTGATAACTGGCTTTTGATACGAGGGATTAAAACACTATCGGTGCGATAAGTAAATATTAGGATATACAGACTATGCCAGTAGATACATAGTAGATACATATAAGTATGTCGATGTTGATTCTCTTAAAAATGCTTTGTTCAGAATCTAAGTTGTAATATACACATAATATGCAAATTTGCCTTTTACAAAAAACAAAAACCACTTAAAGCCTAAGCTTTAAGCGGTTTTTCTGGTCGGGGTGACAGGATTCGAACCTGCGACTTCTTGAACCCCATTCAAGCACTCTACCAAACTGAGCTACACTCCGATAGGATTCATTGTACGACAAAACACTGTGTTTGTCAAGTACTTTTCTGCAAAATGCTATATCTACTTATTTTTCATCAGCAATATCTCAATAAAGCAGAGACTGTAGATTAATGGCTGACTTTTGTGTTTTTCCTAAATTCACGTGGAGATATTTTATATGTATTTTTAAATACACGGGTCAAAGCTGAGGCAGAGGAAAAGCCTGTTTTCGACGCTATCTCGTTCAGTGTCAGCTTCGTTTCGGCAAGCAGTCTATGCACCTTTACAAGCCGGATATTGGATAAGTATTCAACAAATGTAGCGCCGGTCGCACGACGAAAAAGCCTGCAAAAATGATATTTGCTCATGTGAATTGTGTTTGATACCATCTCAAGCGTTATATTTTCTGCGTAGTGCGTATTGATGTAGGAAATTGCCTCCAAAAGCTCTGGCTGTATATGTCTGTTTTCAACGTATTGCGCAGTTTCAATCAAGTCGCTTATCAGTGCCACCATTTGAAAAATAACGGAGGATAAAAGCTTCTCCGATAGAAAGCCGCCTTTTTTAAAAAAGAAATTTGCTTTCTCAAAATAGGTGCATAATTCTTTTGTTTGAATATCGTCAAGATGTATAACACATGACTCCAGCTTGGAAAACAGTATATGAAGCTCTGATTGACTTAAAAAATCCGACAAGCATTCCGACTTGAAATTCATTACATAGCGCTCATAATAATTTATTTCATGGCTTTCGGTATAGTGAATGTCAAATGGCTGAAAAATCACCAAGTCTCCCCGCTTTAAATTATAACAGATATCAGCATGAAAAAGGTAGCGTTCACCAGAAATTTGAAGATATATTTCGTACGCGTCATGATAATGCTGTGCTCTCATATTGTTTTTTTCCGTATTTTTGATATAATCAATAAAGACCCCATCAAAAGGTACAAATGCGGTCTGCGGCATAACCAATCACTCTCTTTCGTACAAAAGTATATCACAAACTTTGAAAAACAGCAATATATGTATTATTTTTACCGATAAACAGCAATATTTTTATTGTTTTAGATATTTCTTGCGTGATAAAATATACTCATAAAAGTGAGTGCTTATGAGGTGATGCAAGAAATGATTAAAATTACGAATTTTATGGTCCCGCCTGCCGCACAGACAGAAACCAGCATTGCATTTGTGTGGGACAAGGTACGTGGCAATATATCAGAATACAGAGTGTATATTGACGGGAAGTTGCATGGAGCAAGCAAAAATACGGATTATACCGCAAGCGGCTTGAAAAGCGGCAGAGAGTACGAGGCTTTCGTATGTGCGGTTTTGCAGGACGGAAAGGTTATAAAAAGCGAATGCATTAAAGCAGCAACTAGCCCGCAGGCAGAAATTTTCGACATTACGGACTTTGGCGCGGTGGGTGACGGAAAAACTTTAAATACAAAGGCTATCCAAAAAGCCATTGATGCCTGCAGCTTTGGCGGTAAAGTTTATGTTCCAAAAGGCATATTTTTAACAGGTGCAATATTTTTAAAAAGCAATATGACTCTTTATATTGAAGAGGGCGGATTGCTGCTCGGAAGCTGCAATACAGAGGATTATCCGATTATGAAATACAGATTTGAAGGTATAGAGCAACCTTGCTATGCAAGTCTTATAAATACGAAAATTTGCAAGGGAGAGAGACTCCAAAATATATCAATCTGCGGATTAGGGAAAATTGACGCAAACGGCGAAAAGCTGAGGACTCGTGAGGTATCCGAGAAAAAAGGAGAACGAGCAAGAGCGATATGCATAAGAAATACGGACAACATTTACATAAATGACATCACCGTAAAACAATCGCCGGCGTGGTGTGTGCATCTTATATACTGCAATAATGTAAGCGTTAACAATATAAAGATATACACAAAAGGCGAAGAAGACGGAAGCAGGTTATACGGCATATGCAATGGTGACGGCTTGAATCCTGATTCGACAAGCAATGTTTATATTTTCAATTCCATGATTGCAAGCCAGGATGACTGCATAGCCATAAAATCCGGCAGAGATGAAGAAGGAAGGAAAATTGGAATACCGTCTGAAAATATAGTAATCTCAAACTGTACTTTTAAGAGCGGGTTTGGCGTGGCGATAGGAAGTGAAATGTCCGGAGGAGTTAGAAATGTGCGTGTTATGGATTGTACGTTTGATAATGTGTACAGCATTGCCAGCATAAAGGCGCCAAGGGGCAGAGGCGGAACAATAGAAAATATAAGTTATGAGGATATAACGCTGAAAAATTTTAGTACCGAGCATAAGGATTGCAAGTGGTTCAGAGGTGCTGTTTACATAGACCAATTCTACAGCCATGACGAATTTGACACACACAAAGCGGAGGATGTCAATGAAGGGACACCCGTTATAAAGAATATTTCTTTCAAGAATATCAGATTGGAAACTTCTGCCGGAAATGCAATATATCTAACAGGTCTGCCCGAAAGTCCGCTTGAAAATATACGGTTTGAAAATATAGAGGCTGTTGGCAAATACGGATTTAAAGCGAGCAATATTGAGGGATTGGTTCTGGATAACGTTTCCATTGTTTCAAAGGAAACGGAATAATATAAAAGTTGAAAGGAAAATGAAACTATGAAATCATTCATGGATGAAAATTTTATGCTTGCAAATGAAACGGCAGTAAAACTTTACAGTGATTATGCCGCTCATATGCCGATTTATGATTACCACTGTCATTTGAGTCCTCAAATGATGTATGAGGACAAACCATTTGAGAATATCGCCCAAATATTTTTAGGCGGGGATCACTATAAATGGAGATATATGCGTTCAAATGGAATTGATGAGGATTATATAACTGGAAGCAGGAGCGATTATGAAAAGTTTAAGGCTTTTTGCGGCTGCCTGCAGTATGCAATAGGAAATCCACTCTACCATTGGACGCATCTTGAGCTTAAAAGATATTTCGGTGTCGATGCCGTAGTGACAGATGAATCCTGTGATGAAATTTGGGAAAAGTGCAACAAGGTTATCAAGGAAACAAAAATGAGTCCCTCGACTTTGATTAATCAATCAAATGTAGCGGTGATATGTACAACGGACGATCCTGCAGATTCCCTCGATTGGCATAAGAAAATAACAGAAAAAAAGCACATAAAAGCGAAGGTATTGCCGACATTTCGACCCGATTTTATGATAAATGCCGAAAAAAACACCTTTTCGGAGTATGTTCACCGTCTTGAAAAAGTATGGGGAAATGTCATAAATTCTTATGAAGACCTTATCGACGCGATTTACTCAAGAATTGAGTATTTCAATTCATTAGGCTGCAGAATAAGCGATCACGCTCTTGACGGTGTCCCGTATGCTGAAAATTGCGACGTCGACGCTATATTTAAAAAAGCGGTAAACGGTGAAAAATTGACGCAAACGGAGATTGACGCTTACAAAAGCACAACACTTATAAGTCTTGCTAAAAAGTATAAAGAAATGGATTGGACAATGCAGCTTCATATAGGAGCTCTTAGAAACAACAATTTGAAAATGTTTGAGAGGCTTGGAGCGGATACGGGCTTTGATTCCATTGCCGACTATTCTATTGCAGAGCAGCTTTCAAAGCTGATGAATGCTATGGAAAGCACGGACAATCTGCCTAAAACAATTTTATATACTCTAAACCCAAAGGATAATTATGTCCTCGGAACAATGATTGGCAATTTCCAGTCATCCGAGGCTGAAGGAAAAATTCAGTTTGGTTCAGCATGGTGGTTTAATGACCAGCGTGACGGAATGGTGGAGCAGATGAAGTCGCTTGCGAACCTCGGAGCGTTAAACAAATTTGTGGGTATGCTTACGGATTCAAGAAGCTTTCTTTCCTACACAAGACATGAATATTTTAGACGAATTTTGTGCAGCTTAATCGGGCAATGGGTCGAGGACGGAGAATTTCCTCAAAATTACAGCATATTAAAAACAATAGTGGAAGGCATATGCTTCAACAATGCCAAGAAGTATTTTGGAATTGAGCTTTAGGAGGGAAAACGAATGGAATTATTAAAGAGAAAAGAGCCGTCAAAGCTGACTGAGAGAGTTTTGCAGTTTGGTGAGGGAAACTTCCTAAGGGGCTTTGTGGACTGGATGATAGATAAACTAAATAAAGAGGCAGGGGGCGACTACGGAGTGGTTGTAGTGCAGCCGCTTGCAGGCGGGATGGCATCTTTGATCAATGAGCAAGACGGTTTGTATACCTTGTATCTTAGAGGGCTTTTAAACGGCGAAAAAACAGAGGAAACAGATATTATAGAGTGTATAACAAGGGCTGTAAACCCTTACGAGGATACAGATGCATTTTTTGAATGTGCTAAAAACCCCGATTTACGCTTTATAGTGTCCAATACTACCGAAGCGGGAATAGAATATAGGAAAAGCGATGAAGATTTTAATACTACTACTTTCCCAGGAAGACTCGCCATGTTTATGAAGGAAAGGTATAATGCAGGGCTTGGCGGCTTTGTTTTTCTGCCGTGTGAACTTATAGATAAAAACGGGGATATACTTAAAAAATGTGTATTGAGATATGCAAGTGACTGGGATTACGGGGAAGATTTTATAAACTGGGTTAATGAGGAGAATTATTTTACCAATACCCTTGTTGACAGGATAGTGACAGGTTATCCCAAAGAAACCGCAATGGAACTCGGATACCTTGACAATATTATTGATACGGCTGAAATTTTTCATTTATGGGTAATAGAGGGCGATAAACGATATTCGGAGGAAATACCTTTTCATAAGGCGGGTCTTAATGTTTTATGGACGGATGATGTGACACCATATAAAAAAAGAAAGGTAAGAATATTAAACGGTGCGCATACTATGCTGGTTCCTGCGGCACGTCTTGCAGGGATTGAAACGGTAAAAGAGGCTATGGATGATGAACTTGTATATGAATTTGTGCGCAAGGGTATCTTTGAAGAGATTATTCCGACTTTAGACCTCCCGAAAGATGAACTTGAAATGTTTGCAAACGATGTTATCGACAGATTTAAAAATCCGTTTATAAAGCATTATCTTTTGAGTATAGCTTTAAATTCTGTATCAAAATTTAAGGTCAGAAATCTTCCGAGTCTTATAGGATACATGGAAAAATACAAAAAAGAGCCTGCTTGTCTTGTATTTTCACTCGCCGCTCTTATCATGTTCTATAAAACCAATGAGGCAAATGATGATGAAGATATAGTGAAATTTATGAAAAATGCATCGCCGTCTGAAATCTTAAAGAGAGAGGATTATTGGGGACAGGAGCTTTACATGCTTCTTCCGTCGGTTGAAAATCATATTGCCATGATTGAAAAGGTCGGTATAAGAGATGCTATGAAAACTATTATCGGAGCTTGATACCATGAAACAGATAATAATAAACGAAAAAGACAACGTTGCGGTGATGCTCGAAGGCGCACTCAAGGGTCATAAGGTTGCGCTTGAAGACATCCGAAAGGGGCAGAAAATAATAAAATATGGCTACAGCATAGGCCACGCCACAGAAGATATAGCAAAGGGAGAACACGTTCACACGCATAATATAAAAACAAATTTGGCAGGCATCGTCGAATACCGGTATCAACCGAAAAGAAATGAACTGGAGATGCTGCCGGAGCGCAAGTTTATGGGGTATGTGCGTGAGGATAAAAGCGTTGGGATCAGGAATGAAATATGGATTGTCAATACGGTAGGCTGTGTAAACAAAACTTCCGAGATACTTGCAAGAGAAGCGAACATAAGGTATCATGGAGAATGTGATGGGATATTTAATTTTGTTCATCCGTTCGGCTGCTCGCAATTGGGCGACGATCAAAAAACAACTCAGGCAATACTAAAAGGGATGGTAAACCATCCGAATGCGGCAGGAGTATTGGTTCTTGGGCTTGGCTGTGAAAATAACAATATTGATCTTTTTAAAACGGTTCTTGGGAAAATAAACGAAAACAGGGTAAAGTTTATGAGCACTCAGGACTATGACGATGAAATAGAGGAAGGCCTAAAGTTAATCGGTGAACTCGTTGAATATTCAAAGAGGTTTAAAAGAGAGGAATGTTCTCTTTCAAAGCTTGTTGTAGGTTTAAAGTGTGGAGGCAGTGACGGTTTTTCGGGACTTACCGCAAATCCGCTTATAGGACGTGTTTCGGACAGGCTGATAGCTATGGGAGCGAGTACGGTTCTTACGGAAGTACCAGAAATGTTCGGTGCGGAAACAATACTTATGGATCGATGCACTAATGAGGAAATTTTCAATAAAACGGTAAGGCTTATAAATGATTTTAAAGAATATTTCACAAAGCATGGTCAGCCTGTTTACGAAAATCCCTCACCGGGAAACAAAAAAGGTGGGATTACGACGTTGGAGGACAAATCCTTAGGTTGCGTGCAAAAGGCGGGAAGCGCTGATGTTGTAGACGTTTTAAATATTGGAGAGCCTGTAACCAAAGCAGGATTAAATCTCCTTACTGGTCCGGGGAACGACATAGTTGCAGTGACAAATCTTGCTTCTTCTGGCTGTCATATAATTTTGTTTTCAACCGGACGCGGCACACCATTGGGTGCCCCCGTTCCTACGGTTAAAATCTCTACAAATTATGAGCTTGCGAGAAAAAAACCACATTGGATTGATTTTGACGCAAGTCCTGTTCTTGATGGAACGGATTTATCCGATGAGCTTTTAGACTACATTGTAAAGGTGGCAAACGGGGAAAATACGAACAATGAAAAAAATGGATATCGGGAGATATCCATTTTCAAAGACGGCGTTACGCTATAAAAGACTAAATATTCATTTAATATGATAGACAAAATGACAAAAAACGGAGGATCTTACCCCTCCGCTTTTTTATATAGAGTTTTTTCAACTCACCTTTTCAAAGAAATAGCCTCTTTTACCTTGTCTGCAATATTTGCTGCGGTCAGACCGTATTCTTCAAACAACTGTGCAGGTTTGCCGGATTTGCCGAAACGGTCGGTACCTATAATTTTAACGGGAACCGGATGGGTCGCACATACAACCTCAGCAACAGCACTGCCCAAGCCGCCCATAATATAATGCTCCTCGGCAGTAACAATAGCGCCTGTTTCTTTTGCGGCCTTTTCTATAATATCTGCATCAATTGGTTTAATCGTATGAATATTGATTACACGAACATCCAACCCATCCGCTTTGAGAAGTTCTCTTGCTTTAAGGGCCTCGCCAACCATTAAGCCGGTTGCAATAATTGAAGCATCCTTGCCGTCTGCAAGCATGACGCCTTTGCCCAGTTCAAATTGATAATCTTCGCTGTTTACATCCTCAACAGCCAGACGGCCGAATCTCATATAAACGGGACCTTCATGCTCGATGGCCGCTTTTACAGCAAGCTGAGCTTCAATATCATCGGCGGGGTTTATCACCACCATACCCGGAATGGAACGCATTAAAGCTACGTCCTCCAAGCATTGATGTGAAGCTCCGTCTTCTCCTACGGATATTCCCGCATGCGTCGCACCAATTTTCACATTCAAATGCGTGTAACCGATTGAATTTCTCACCTGTTCAAATGCACGACCTGCCGCAAACATGGCAAAGGTTGACGCAAACGCAATTTTTCCCGAAGCAGCAAGTCCCGCAGCAACGCACATCATATTCGATTCCGCAATCCCCATATTGATAAACCTGTCCGGATAAGCGGCTTTAAACATATCTGTTTTTGTGGATTTTGAAAGGTCGGCATCCAAAACAACAATATTTTCATTCGCACCGTACTTTACCAATGCCGCACCGTATGATTCTCTGGTAGCTCTTTTCGCCATTATGCCATCGCCTCCAATTCTGCAATTTTCGCATCCAACTCCGAAACAGCCTGCTCATACTGCTCCTTATTGGGAGCCGAGCCGTGCCAGCCTGCGTTATTTTCCATGAAAGACACATTTTTGCCTTTTACAGATTTCATGATAATGACGGTAGGTTTGCCCTTTGTAGCCTTTGCTTCTTCGATTGCGGACAAAAGCTTTTCAAAATCATGTGCGTCCGTAATTATCACATGCCAGCCAAAAGCCCTGAATTTTTCATCAATCGGGTTGGGATTCATAACTTTTGAAACATCGCCGTCAATCTGCAGACCGTTATTGTCTACAAAAGCGGTTAGATTGTCGAGCTTATAGTGGGCGGCAAACATTGCCTGTTCCCACACCTGACCCTCTTCAAGCTCGCCGTCTCCCAGCACAGAATATACTCTGTAGGACTTGTTGTCCAGCTTTGCCGCAAGAGCCATGCCGCCAGCAACGCTGATACCCTGACCGAGAGATCCGGTTGACATATCAACGCCCGGAACCTTATTCATATCGGGATGGCCTTGAAGGTAGCTGTCAATATGCCTGAAGCCTTTGATATCGGCGACGGGAAAGAAGCCTTTTTCGGCTAAAACGCCATAAAGTGCTGGAGCGCAGTGTCCTTTTGACAATACAAAGCGGTCTCTGTTTTCGTCCTTCGGATTTTTGGGGTCTACATTCATAACCTCAAAATACAAAAGCGTCAACAAGTCCGCTATTGAAAGAGAACCGCCGGGATGTCCAGAGGCGGCGCTGTAAACGGCAGTCAATGCGTTTTTGCGGACTTTATTTGCAATAATGGAAAGCTCTTTGACTCTTTTTTTGTCCATTTATGTTTCCTCCTAAAGTTTGTGGTGTATAAAATTTTTATAAAGCAATAAAATATGCCTTAAAACTAATTTAATGCATTTTCATAGGCAAAGCGCATAAGCTCTTCTAAACGGCTTTCATCACCTTTCAAGTATAAAAATCCCAGCAATGCTTCAAAGCCCGTAGCCTGCCGGTATTCAATTAGATTGGCGTTTTTTGGCATCGTTGCAGATTTCGCATTTCTGCCTCGTTTGTAGATTGCTGTTTCTTTTTCGGTGAGTTTGTCCAAAAGCATATGCATACTTACGCTTTGCGAATGAGCCTTTACATATTCAATCGTACGCCTGTGAAGCATATGTGCAGGCAAATTGGGATTTTCGGAAACAACCCGTGTACGCACGTAGATTTCGTACACGCAGTCGCCTATATAAGCAAGAACAAGAGGCGAATATTGTTCGGGCTTTTTTGAAAAACTCAAATCGAACATCATCATTACCCCAAATCTACGCTTGCGTAGGTTTCATCAGGTTCTTCAATATGAAAAAAATCAATATAAAGTATCTTGCCGTCTTTGTCACGAAAGGTGTAGCGCGCGTAAAATTCGGGGTTTTCCACACCGTCAAGCGCGTCAAAATCGGGTTTTGCTGTTTCATCCAGCAGTATACCGTATTTCGACAAAACATCAATATATACATTGATCTCATCAATGAAGTCAATATCAGCCTGAATAATCCCTTTTTCTCGAAGCACGGGCACAAATTCACAAGCTTCGCCCGTTTGATATCTGAATCCTCTCCACATAAAGTTTCTCCTTTTATTTTATGCTCCACTTCACGCCCATAGGGGTATCTTCCAAAACAACATTCATTTCCTTGAGTTTATCTCTTATTGCGTCCGCTTTCGCCCAATTCTTTTCGGCTCTTGCCGCCGCACGCTCCGCAATAAGAGCTTCTATCTCAGAATTTATGGAAACTGTGTTTTCCTTGTTGAAAAGCCCCAAAACGGCGCCGAGTTCCTTTATCGTTGAAATAGTCTTTTCAATAACAGCCTGTGCATTTTTTCTCTCGCTTGAAAGCGTGGTATTTGCAGCCTTAATCAAATCAAAAATAGCCGCAAGCGCTTCCGCGGTGTTTAAATCATCTTCCATGGCTTCGGTAAACTTTTCCTTGCACAAGTCGATTTCTTTGCCGAGCTGGAGTTCATCTTCTGTGAATGGTCTTTGTTCGGCGTTTTGCAGCAAAAACTCCAGATTATCCAAGCAAGTATACACTCTTTCAACGGCTGATTTTGCCTGTTCCATTAAATCTTTGCTAAAGTTGATAGGGTTTCGATAATGTGCCGAAAGCATGAAAAATCGAATAATTTCATAGTCATACTCCTTGGCAATATCCCGCACCGTAAAGAAGTTTCCAAGGGATTTGCTCATTTTGCGGTTGTCTATGTTAATATAGCCGTTATGCATCCAGTAATTTGCAAAAGGCTTTCCGTTTGCCGCCTCACTTTGCGCAATTTCGTTTTCGTGATGGGGGAAGATCAAATCCTGACCCCCGCTGTGAATGTCAATGGTATCGCCAAGATATTTGTTTGCCATGGCGGAACATTCTATATGCCAGCCGGGACGCCCGAGTCCCCATGGGCTTTGCCACGCAGGTTCGCCTTCTTTTTGTGCCTTCCAAAGAGCAAAATCCATAGCGTCCCGTTTTTGTTCGCTTACATCTATGCGGGCTCCCGCCTCCAAGTCTTCAAGCGGCTGCTTTGAAAGCTTCCCGTATTCGGCAAAATTCCTTGTGGAAAAATATACATTGCCATCAACAGTGTAAGCAAAACCCTTGTCTATAAGCTTTTGAATTATACAGATAATTGCGTCGATATTTTCAGTTGCCTTCGGGTGAAAGGTGGCCTCTTTTATACCAAGCCCCTTCGCATCGACAAAATATTCTTCTATAAACCTGTCCGCCAGTTCCTTTACCGTAGTTCCTTCCTTATTGGCACGATTTATCATCTTATCGTCAATATCCGTGAAATTTTGGACAAATTTTACGGTATAGCCCTTATATTCAAGATATCTTCTTAACGTATCGAAAATAATAAAAGGACGAGCATTCCCGATATGAAAATAGTCATATACGGTAGGTCCGCAAGAATACATCTTTACTGTATTTTCCTCAATCGGAACAAACTTCTGCTTTTGCCTTGTGAGCGTATTATAAATTTTCATTTGTGGTTCACTCCTCTGTCTGCCAACTCTTTTTCCAACTCGGCAATACGTTTTTCTAAATTTGTTATATGCACTGAAAGAGTGCACAACTGCATTGACACGGGATCCGGAATTGCAACCTGATCCAAATCTACGGTATGTTCCACACGCTTTCCTTCACACTTTACTATTCTTGCAGGTACACCCACGCAGGTGGAATCATTAGGAACCTCGCTTAAAACAACGGCTCCAGCTGCTATTTTTGAGTTATCGCCCACTTTAAAAGGGCCCAAAACCTTTGCTCCGCTGCCCACCATCACATTGTTCCCCAAAGTTGGATGACGCTTTCCTCGGTCCTTGCCCGTACCGCCCAAAGTCACCCCCTGATAAATGGTGCAGTCATCCCCTATTACGGCAGTTTCACCGATTACCACTCCCATGCCATGGTCTATAAAAAGCCCCCTGCCAATTTGAGCGCCGGGGTGAATTTCAATGCCGGTAAAAAAACGTACAACTTGAGATATAAGCCGAGCTATAAACTTTAGTTTGCATTTGTAGAAAAAATGTGCCACCCTATGCCAAATTACGGCATGAATTCCGGGGTACAGCAAAAATACCTCGAAACCGTTTCTTGCCGCAGGATCACGCTCTAAAACAGCTTTTATGTCATAGGCCACGTCTTTTAAAAACATGGATTGTATCACCATCCATAAACAGACTTGTACCGTTTCGCAAAGTCAAACAGTATGTTATCTTGATAACATTACTATAAATTATATATTGAAATGCGGTAAATTACAACATTTAATTGAAAAATTTAAACTTGCATTTGATTCTACAACGAGCCAATACTTATTTCCCTTTTTTACTATACAGCCGTGTAGGTGTGAAATGTTAATGTAAAAATATTGTTACCATATGCTTTTTACAAAATCAACATAATTGAGTTGTGATATGCAGCTTAACAATCATTTAAATAAAATACTCTCATACCACATTGCGTCAATTTGAATCAAATCCATGAGCACGGTCGGACAACCAGAAAAACGGCAATGCAACGAGTTGAACAACAACAGAAAAAGTTACCAACCACATCGGCGATACGTCATAAAGCACACCCATAAGCCAGCTTCCCAAAAACCAGCATACTCCGAAAACGGTCTGGAATATGCCAAAGCCCGAAGAACGATTTTGCTTCTGTACTATGCTTGACACGGCAGCCTTTAGTATAGATTCCTGTGCCCCCATACCAATACCCCATAACGCAACTCCAAGAAACAGCGCCCGCCTTGCTGTGACTGAGAAAATCAGAATAGCAAATGGTACGGAAATTAGTGTAGATAACATTAAAACTTTAATCCCATGCCTATCAAACAACCATCCGAAGAAAAGAGCGGACAACGCATCCACAGCCATGGCCCCAGCATATATAAGCGGCAGCGTGTCCTCGGGAATAAGCCCTGTGCGGGCCGTATGCATGGTGATCATGGTAAAATCCAAAAAACCGGCGGCAAACAGACCAATGGCAATGATATAAAAAATAAATGAGCGCCTCATCCGAAAAGATACAGTATCTTTTTGCTGAGGCTCAAATTCTTCCGGATTTGGGTAACGCCTTTTGGCAATAAGCAGCAACGCGACAGTGATTATTGCCGGAATGCCAAGCATGACAAAACAGACCTTATATGCAGAAAACTGATCCTCGCTCTTTTTTACCAGCATTATGATAAAAAGCAAAACAGGTCCTAAAAATGCGCCAAGTTGGTCAAGAAACTCCTGTATTGCAAAACCTTTACCCGCTCCGGTTTGCGAAGTTGCAAAG
>JAOAAV010000065.1 GCA_026418715.1 Clostridia bacterium | reverse complement strand
CACCAATACAGTATGCCATCACTTACCCGAGACGGTTTCCTATGTCAGGCAATGAGCTGGATTTTTCAAAATATTCTTCACTGACATTTGAAAAGCCGGATATACAAACATTCAGCGCACTTCGTCTCGCTTATGAGGCAGGGCGTATGGGCGGCATTATGCCATGTATTTTCAACAGTGCGGACGAGGCGGCAGTGGAGATGTTCCTGAGTGGAAAGTTTAAATATTTGCAAATTTCCGAGGCAATAGAATATGCCATGTCGATGGCAAAACCAGTTGAAAATCCGACGATAGAGCAAATTCTTGAAGCGGATAAATGGGCAAGAAATCTTGTGTATGATATGAAGTGTAGGAGTTGAAGTCTTTTGGCAACTGCGATAGTTACGGTAATCATATTTTTGATGTTAATTTCCATCCATGAATTTGGGCATTTTATTGCTGCAAAATCGGTAGGGATAAAGGTTTTGGAGTTTGCGGTGGGGATGGGCCCTGCAATATGGAAAAAGCAAAAAGGAGAAACGCTTTACTCTGTTCGTGTACTGCCTATTGGCGGCTATTGCAAAATGGAGGGGGAGGACGAGGAAAGTGACGATGAACGTGCATATTCTTCGCAAAGCCTATGGAAAAGGATGATAGTCGTTGTTGCGGGCGCAGTTTTAAATTTGGTGCTTGGTTTTGCAATTTTCATAGGTATTGTAGCAAATGCACCATATTTGAATACAAATACTGTTGAAAGCGTTGTACCAAATTCCTATCTTGAACAGGCAGGGGTGCAAAAAGGCGACAAGATTGTGAAGATAAACGGAAAAACCGTAAGCTTTTATCAGGATATAGCGCTTTATACAAGCACTTTTAAAAAGGATATTCCTGTGGAGCTTACCGTCAGACGAAGCAATGAAGTTTTGCATTTTAGCGTACGTCCTACTTTGCAGAAAACTACTTACAAATATACCGATGATGGAGTAGAGTATATTGAAGAGATTAACGGTGTCGTAGAAAATGGTTTTCAACCATACGGAGAGGACGGTTTGCAAAAAGACGAAAGTAAAATAGGAACGCAGGAGGAGTCTGAGCGTCTTTTGATTGGCTTTGTTCCTATGAAAAAAAGTGTTACCGTGTGGAATGTAGCACCCGAAGCGTTTAGATATACGAAATTTGTAGTTAAACTTGTTTATCAGGCATTCTTCAAAATGGTAACGGGAAGTGTGTCTATTAATCAGATGTCTGGACCTGTCGGGATTGTAAGCGAGGTAAATAATGCCGTAAAAAGCGGGTGGATGTATGTATGGAATTTAGTTGCGCTTCTTACTATAAATCTGGGAGTATTTAACCTGCTTCCTCTCCCTGCGTTGGATGGTGGAAGATTGTTTTTCATGCTGATTGAGGCGGTTAGAAGAAAACCCATTCCCCCTGAAAAGGAAGGCATGATTCACGCAATAGGGCTGGTTTGCTTGCTCATTTTCATGGCATTTATTTCATATCATGATATCATGAGGCTGTTTTCAAAATAGGGGGAGAATTGGTGAAAAAGGTTAAAAGATGCATAAGCGTTGGAAACGTTAAAATAGGCGGCAATTACCCGATATCCATTCAATCCATGACAAACACTGACACAAGGGATATTTTGTCCACGGTTTCACAAATTTTGAGGCTTGAGCAGGCAGGTTGCGAGATAGTGCGCGTGGCGGTCTTGGATATGGAGGCAGCTGGAGCTGTTGGCAAAATTAAGCAGCATATTCATATTCCTTTGGTAGCAGATATTCATTTTGATTACACTCTGGCACTTGAGTGTATGAAAAAAGGCGCCGATAAGATCAGGATAAATCCGGGGAATATTGGGGATAAAACACGTGTCAGACAGGTTGCTGACATGGCAAAGGCAAGGGGTATTCCCATTCGTATAGGAGTCAACGGAGGATCTTTGGAAAAGGATATCTTGCAAAAATATAAAAAGCCGACGGCGGACGCTCTTGTAGAAAGCGCTTTAAGACACATTAGTATTTTGGATGAATGTAATTTCAGCGATATTGTGGTATCTCTTAAAGCGTCCAATGTCCCAACAATGATAGAGGCTTATCGAAAGCTTGATAAAATTTCCGATTTCCCCCTTCATCTTGGCGTGACAGAAGCAGGTACACAAAGAGGCGGACTTTTAAAATCGGCAATCGGTATCGGTTCTCTTTTAAACGACGGAATAGGAGATACCATAAGAGTATCACTTACCGCCGACCCTGTCGAGGAAATCAAGGCGGCAAAGGATATATTGAAGGTACTTGGAATCAGAAAATCGGGAGTAGAGTTGATATCCTGCCCCACTTGCGGAAGATGCCGTATAAATCTGATTCAGATAGCGGAGGAAGTAGAAAAAAGACTAGCTGAAGTGGACAAAAATATCAAAGTTGCGGTTATGGGCTGTGCAGTTAACGGTCCTGGAGAAGCTAAGGATGCGGATATTGGTATTGCGGGCGGGATTGGCGAAGGGCTGATATTCAGGCACGGAGAAATTTTAAAGAAGGTGGCAGAGGACAGGATTGTCGATGAGTTAATTGCCGAAATTGAAAAGATGGAGTGATTGTGTCGATGAAGAAAATACTTGTTATAAATGGGCCTAATCTGAATTTGCTGGGTATGCGTGAACCCGGTGTATATGGAAGCGGGACATTGAACGATTTAATTTGCGAAATAAGAAAAAAAGCGGATAAGCTTGGGATAGAGGTTGATTTTTTTCAGAATAATATAGAAGGGGAAATCATCAATGCTATTCATAGTGCATTGGGGAAATTTGATGGAATAATTATAAATCCCGGAGCTTATACGCACTATTCCTATGCTATACGTGATGCTATCAGCGCAGTAAATCTGCCCTGCATTGAGGTTCATATTTCAAATATTCATAAACGGGAAGAGTTTCGTCATGTTTCGGTTATCGCTCCCGTGTGCGTGGGGCAGATATGCGGATTGGGTAAAACGGGATACTTGCTGGCGTTGGAGGCATTGACGGATGGACAGTAGAATTGATGCCCTGCGCAGAAAGCTGTCTTGTGAACAGGCGGCGCTGATTACCGGAAAACCTAATATTTTCTATTATTCGGGTTTTACATCGGAAGATGCCGTACTTATTATATCTCATGACAGAGCAATGCTTGTCACCGACTCACGGTATACCATTCAGGCAAAGCAGCAGTCACCTTCTTTTCAAATGCGCGATGTAAAAGAGGGATGGGAAACAATTTTTCAAGATGTTTCGCAAACAGAGATTTTGTATGAACAAGAGCATCTGACGGTTTCACGTTTTGAAAAATTCAAGAATTTGCTGCCTAAGAAGGAGTTTGTTTGGGGTAGCAAGCTGCTTGATTCATTGAGAATGTGCAAAGACAGCGGCGAGGCGGCAAAAATACGTGAGGCGGAAAGGCTTGGAGATGAGGCGTTTTCTCATATTTTGAAATTTATCAAAGCAGGGAAAACGGAAAAAGAAATTGCGTTTGAACTTGAGTTTTTCATGCGTAAAAACGGAGCATCTGGTCTGTCATTTGAAATTATCGTCGCATCGGGAGTGCGTTCGAGTATGCCGCATGGGGTAGCGACGGATAAAACGGTAGAAAAAGGTGACTTTGTAACCTTAGACTTTGGCTGCGTCTTTGAAGGTTACTGTTCTGATATGACCCGAACCGTTGTGGTTGGTGAGTGTTCGGACAGGCAGAAGGAAATATATCAAACCGTTTTGCATACTCAGACAGAGATTGTTTCAATGCTTGAAAAAGGAAAACTTTGTGCGGACATTGACAAGGCTGCAAGAGATATAATTGCCTCGGCAGGTTTTGGAGAATACTTCAGGCACGGTTTGGGGCATGGGGTAGGTATAGAAATTCATGAAATGCCGTTCTTATCTTCAAAATCGGATGTTATTTTAGAGGCAGGCCATGTTGTTACCGTTGAACCGGGGATTTATATAGAGGGCTTTGGTGGGGTAAGGATTGAAGATTTAGTATTGATATGTGATGAAAAAACAGAGAACCTTACACATTCAAGCAAAGAATTATTAATAATTTAATAAAATTTTCTTGTAATTTTTATGATTATGAATTAAACTATATATGATATTAAATAATTAAAGATATACGGAGGATTATTTATGATTTCAGCGGGAGATTTTAGAAACGGTATTACTTTTGAGTTGGATGGAAATGTGTATCAGGTTATAGAGTTCCAACATGTAAAGCCGGGGAAGGGAGCTGCGTTTGTAAGGACAAAGATTAAAAACATCATCACAGGCGGGGTTGTTGAAAGAACATTCAGACCTACCGAGAAAATGCCTAAGGCTCATATAGAAAGAAAAGATATGGAATATTCATATAACGATGGGGATTTGTACTATTTTATGGATCAGGAAACCTATGAGCTTATGCCCATTGGAAAAGATAAGTTAGGCGATGCCTTAAAATTTGTAAAGGAAAATATGATGGTAAAAATCCTTTCATATAAGGGCAATGTTTTCGGTATTGAACCTCCAACATTTGTTGAGCTTTTGGTTACCGAAACAGAGCCGGGCTTTAAGGGTGACACTGCGACAGGAGCAACAAAGCCGGCAACGCTTGAAACAGGTGCGGTAATTCAGGTTCCTCTTTTTGTGGATCAAAATGACATGATTAGAGTGGATACTCGTACAGGAGAGTATATGGAGCGTGTATAAGGGTTATACTATATCTATATGATTAGGAGGGAAACAATATGGACTATTTAGCAAAAAAGGCCGCATACCTGAAGGGCTTTGCCGAGGGGTTAAGTCTTAAGTCCGAGAGTGATGAAGGAAAGCTTCTTATGAAAATTGTTGATATCATTGAGGATATTGCAGTATCTGTTGATGATATCGTAGAGGCGCAGGAAGAGCTTGAGGAAATGGTTGACAGTATCGATGAGGATTTGGGAGAATTAGAATCTGATTTTTATGATGATGAATACGAAGATAGTTATGATGACGATGATTTAGACGATGATGAAGAAGACGATATGGATTATTTTGAGATCGAATGTCCAAACTGTAAAGAGGATGTTTTGATTGATTATGATATGATTGATGAGGACAAAGGCATTGTTTGCCCTAACTGCAATCAGGAGATTGAATTGGAATTCGATTGTGATTGTGATGATTGCAATGATGATGACGATGAATAAGTAATAAAAAAGGACTTTTGCAGTCCTTTTTTATTTGTTTGCGGAGGACTTATGGTAGGAGTATATATTCATATACCTTTTTGCCTGAAAAAATGCAAATATTGTGACTTTGTTTCATTTGAGGGCAAAACAAGCTGTCATAAAGCATATATTGAAGCATTGATAGCAGAAATGAGAAAATATGAGGGAATGGAGGCTGACAGTGTATTTATAGGCGGAGGCACACCGACGGCTATTGAAGCCGATTTGCTTGAAAAACTGCTTAAAGCCTGCAACAGTAATTTTATACTCTCTTCCAACTGTGAATTTTCAATTGAGGCAAATCCCAAAACGTTGACGGATGAAAAACTAAGCGTAATGAAAAAAGGCGGAATAAATCGAATAAGCGTGGGAGTTCAGTCCTTTAACGATCATGAATTATGCGTGTTGGGACGCATACATACCGCCGAGGATGCATATAATACCGTTTGCGGTATAAAAGAATACGGCTTTTCCAACATTAATATCGACTTGATGTTTGGTTTGCCTTTTCAAACTGCGGATACGTTTGCGCATAGTCTGAATATGGCGGCAAAATGCAATCCAACGCATATTTCCTGCTACAGCCTCATTTTAGAGGAAGGGACTATTCTGGAAAAGGAGTATGGAAGCGGAAAATTTACACTGCCAAGCGAAGATGAAGACAGAAGAATGTATGATTATGCACATGAATTTCTGCACTCTTATGGGTACGGCCAATATGAAATATCAAATTTTGCAAAAGCAGGCGTTGAGTGTACGCATAATATAAAATATTGGGAATGCATGGACTATATCGGTTTAGGCGTTTGCGCCCATTCTCTTCTCGATGGAATAAGATTTTGCAATACGGATGATTTAAAAGCCTACATATCTGGAGAAACTAAGTCTGAGAGTCTTATATTGACCGAAAAGGATAAAATGGAGGAATTCATGATTATGGGGCTTAGAATGAGAAAGGGGATAAGCGAACATGAATTTTTTCGCCGCTTTGGCAAGGATATTCGCAAAATTTATGGTAATGTGCTTGATACACATATTAAAAACGGCTTCATCAGGTATGCTGATGGACGCTACCGACTGTCATTTGAGGCAATCAGCGTAAGCAATTCCGTTTTGTGTGACTTTATATTGTAAAAAATAATTTGTAAAAATAAAAATTTTATCTTGACAATTTCGTATAAAGGTGGTATTTTTATATTGTAATTATTAGCACTCAACAAACATGAGTGCTAATAAAACAAAATTCGCGGGAGATTTAATGAAAGAAAGAGGTGAGTGCCACATGGATTTAAATGAAAGAAAGAGAAAAATTCTTCAAGCAATTATTGAAGAGTATATAGGCACTGCCGAGCCCGTGGGGTCAAGATCTATTTCAAAGAAAAATGAACTTGGTCTTTCGAGCGCTACAATTCGAAACGAGATGGCCGATTTGGAGGAGATGGGGTATCTGATGCAGCCTCATACGTCTGCGGGGAGAATTCCTTCTGACATAGGGTACAGGTTCTATGTAAATTCCTTGATGAAGCGCTATCAGATGAGTGTTGAGGCGATGGAAAGAATGCAGCTTGAATTTCAAAAAAAGGTGACTCAGCTTGAAAATATAATAAAAAAAGCGAGTATGCTTACTTCTGCCATGACGGACTATACCGCCGTGGTTTCCACACCGGAATTTCATCAATCTCAGATTAAAAAGATTGACCTTGTGGCTTTAGGCGGAGAAACGGTAATGCTGATTGTTATTACGAAAGATGGCATTGTCAAAAACCGAATACTTTCCATGGCAATCAATGATTCGGTTGCAGCAAGGTTTGCGGAAATTCTAAATAGGCGGCTTGCAGGTTTAACAAACGATGAGATTAATTTTGATAAAATCAGAGAAATACAGGACGAGATTCAATCTGAATTGAATCTTCATCCGAGAGCCTTGGTTGAAATTTTAGATTTTATTTACAAAACCATTGAGAGCATAGATGAAACAGAGGTTTATGTCGATAACGTGAAATCCATTCTCAAGTATCCAGAATACAGCGATTTGGGAAAAGCGAGGGAGATGCTCAGTTTTCTGGACAATCAGAAGAACCTGCGTTCCATCATCGGGAAAAAAGACGGTGATGAGCACGTGAGTATAAGAATTGGGAGGGAAAATGAATTTGAACAGCTTTATGACTGTAGTTTGGTAACGGTGAATTATTCACTGGGGGAAAAGGTTATTGGAAAGCTTGGCGTTATTGGACCCAAACGGATGAATTATGCTAAGGTAATCGCATTTTTGGATTGCATAGCTTCACATATAGACAAAATATTGTATGAATTGTATATGGAAGGTGAGTGACGGAATGTCCGAAGAAAAGAAAAATATACCATCTGAGGAAATTGAGGAAAAAGAGGAGATTGTAGGCGAGGAAGCTGCAGAAGATGCGAAAGAGCAAAAGGAGGAAGAAGGGACTCCGAGCAGAGAGGAAGAGCTTTTAAAAAAGCTTGAAGAGCTTGAAGACAGATATATGCGTCTTGCCGCTGAATATGATAATTATAAAAAGCGTACGCAGCGTGAAAAGGAGGCAAAATATGCCGATGCGTTGATTGATGTGCTTGTGGATGTTTTGCCAATTGCGGACAATTTGGAAAGAGCCGTTGCCGCGGAGGTGGAATCTGATGAAGCAAAGAAGGTTCAGGAAGGCGTCCTTATGGTAACAAAACAGTTTGCCGAAGTTTTGGATAAACTGGGTGTTTCCGTAATAGACACAAAAGATAAGCAGTTTGACCCAAATCTGCACAATGCTGTTATGCACATTGAGGATGAAAATTTAGGGGAAAATGTAATTGTCGAAGAATTTATGAAGGGCTACATATACAAGGGAGAAAGGGTAGTTCGTCATAGTATGGTCAAGGTTGCAAATTAAAGATTAGTTATTGATTTGAAGATATATTTAGGAGGTTATAATAATGGGTAAGATTATAGGAATAGACTTAGGTACAACAAATTCATGCGTAGCCGTTATGGAAGGTGGAAATCCTACAGTAATCGCAAATTCTGAAGGATCGAGAACAACTCCGTCGGTTGTCGCGTTTCAGAAGAACGGAGAAAGAATTGTGGGTCAGGTTGCGAAAAGACAGGCAATAACCAATCCTGACAGAACAATTATATCGATAAAGAGAGAGATGGGTACCTCACATAAGGTAAATATTGACGGCAAAGAATATACGCCTCAGGAAATTTCCGCAATGATCCTTCAAAAGCTGAAAGCTGACGCAGAGGCGTATATCGGTGAAACCGTATCACAAGCGGTTATTACGGTTCCTGCGTATTTTAGCGATTCACAAAGACAGGCAACAAAGGATGCGGGCAAAATTGCCGGACTTGAGGTTTTGAGAATTATAAATGAGCCTACTGCTGCGGCTTTGGCATACGGGATGAATGATACCGATCAAAAAATTATGGTATATGACCTTGGTGGTGGTACTTTTGATGTATCTATTCTTGAAATAGGCGATGGAGTGTTTGAGGTGCTGTCCACAAACGGAGATACACGTCTTGGCGGTGATGATTTTGACCAAAGAATTATAGATTATTTGGTTTCGGAATTCAAAAAAGAAAACGGTATAGATTTAACAAGTGATAAAATGGCGATGCAAAGACTCAAGGAAGCTGCTGAAAAGGCTAAAATTGAGCTTTCCGGCATGACAACGACAAACATAAACCTTCCGTTTATCACCGCCGATGCTACCGGTCCTAAACATTTGGATATGACGCTGACTAAGGCAAAATTTGACGAGTTGACTTCCGATTTGGTTGATAAAACCTTGGTTTGTATCAGAAATGCTATGAAGGACGCAGGACTTTCGCCGAGTGACATAAATAAAGTTCTTTTGGTTGGAGGATCTTCCAGAATTCCTGCCGTACAGGAGGCCGTAAGAAAGGAAATGGGTCAGGAGCCGCATAAGGGCATCAATCCTGATGAATGCGTTGCAATTGGCGCCGCTGTCCAAGCGGGTGTTTTGGGTGGCGAAGTGAAGGATTTACTGCTTTTGGATGTAACTCCGCTTTCACTTGGTATAGAAACAATGGGAGGCGTGTTTACAAAGCTTATCGAAAGAAACACCACCATTCCTACCAAAAAATCGCAGATATTCTCCACTGCGGCTGACGGTCAAACAAGTGTTGAGGTTCATGTGCTTCAAGGAGAACGTGAAATGGCGCAGTATAACAAAACTCTTGGTAGATTTAATTTGACGGGTATTGCTCCTGCTCCGAGGGGAGTGCCGCAGATAGAGGTTACATTTGATATAGATGCAAACGGTATTGTAAAAGTATCCGCAAAGGATTTAGGCACTGGCAATGAACAGAAGATTACCATCACATCGTCCACAAATTTGAGCGATGAAGACATCGAAAGAGCGGTTAAGGAAGCAGAAAAGTACGCACAGGAAGATAAAAAGCGCAAAGAAGAAATAGAAATCAGAAACAATGCCGATTCTTTGGTATATCAATCGGAAAAAACTCTAAATGAAATAGGTGATAAGATTGATGCACAGGATAAGGCAGACGTTCAGGCTGAAATTGAAAAGGTGAAGGAAGCGTTAAAAGGTACAGATGCGCAGGCTATTAAAAATGCTTCAGAAGAGTTGTCAAAGAAATTCTATGCCGTGAGTGAGAAGCTTTATTCTAAGGCGAATCCCCAGGCAAACCCGCAGCAGGAACAAAGTCAGCCAGATGGAAAGAATGTATATGACGCTGATTATAGGGTGGTTGATGAGGATGAAAATAAATAAATAATCTTATGAAAAAATGGCTTTTGCTTTTATGTTGGCAAAAGCCATTTCATAATAATGGCAATTTTATGCGTCAGGAAATTATCTGTTTACAAGGGACAAAAATTTTAGTATAATGATAATGTTTGGGTAGGTGAAAAGATTTGGCAGAAAAGAGAGATTATTATGAGGTATTGGGTGTAAGCAAAGGCGCATCGGATGCCGAGATAAAGAAAGCATATAGAAGAGAAGCGAAAAAATATCATCCTGATTTGCATCCGGGTGACAAAGCTGCGGAAGCTAAATTCAAAGAAATAAATGAAGCATATGAAGTTTTAAGCGATCCTGAGAAAAAAGCCCGTTATGACCAGTTTGGACACGCCGGAGTAGACCCGAGTTTTGGAGCAGGCGGAGGAAGCGGCTTCGGAGGCTTTGAAGATTTTGACTTGGGAGATATTTTCGGAAATATTTTCGGCGGCTTCGGCGGGTTTGGAGGAAATTCGAGAAGAAACGGGCCAAGACGTGGCAGCGATATCAGACAGGTTATTGAAATTACGTTTGAAGAGGCTGCTTTTGGCTGTGAAAAGGATATTAATGTTACAAAAACCGAGCACTGCGGCTCATGCGGCGGAAGCGGGGCAAAGCAAGGAACATCTCCGGAAACTTGTTCACACTGCCATGGAACAGGTCAAGTAAAGACACAGCAGAGAACTCCTTTTGGATATATGACAAATGTTGGAACCTGTCCGCACTGCGGCGGAAGCGGCAAGGTTATCAAAGAACCATGTGCAAGTTGCCGAGGAACGGGGAAAATACGGGTAAATAAAAAGATAAATGTGAAAATTCCAGCCGGTATTGATGAGGGGCAGACTATACAGCTTCAAGGTCAGGGAGAACCAGGAGAGCGTGGCGGACCGTTTGGTGATTTGCTGATTACTATGCGCATCCGCAAACATGATTTGTTTTCACGCAAGGGCTTTGATGTCTTTGTTGATATGCCGATTACCTTTGTACAGGCGGCATTGGGTGATACATTGAAGGTGCCCACTTTAGACGGAATTGTAGAATATGATATGCCTGAAGGAACGCAGACGGGGACAATGTTCAGACTCCGTGAAAAAGGGATTCCGCATATCAGGGGCAAAGGCA
Organism: Clostridia bacterium; assembly: GCA_026418715.1. GTDB lineage: Bacteria > Bacillota > Clostridia > UBA1381 > UBA1381 > SKW16. The sequence continues at coordinate 28,718 of JAOAAV010000065.1, read as the reverse complement.
GAGGAGATCAATACGTAACGGTGAATATAGAGGTGCCGAAAAATTTAACAAGCAGGCAAAAGGAGCTTTTGAGGGAATTTGAAGGAGATGTGGGCACGAAAGGATATAAGCATCAGAAAAGCTTTTTTGATAAAATGAAGGATAAATGGAGATAAAATTTTCACAAACGAGTAGGCGTGCAGGAAAGGAATGATTTCATGAATGTTTATAAATTGTCTGAAATGACAAAGGAAAAAAGGGATTTTATCATGCGAAGGGCAGAGCTTGACATCACCGAGCAGATGAAGATTGCTAAGGAAGTATCCGATGATATCAGAGAAAGAGGAGATGCCGCTGTTTTAGAATACACAGCAAAATTTGACAGGGTGACATTGACGGCGGACAGAATGAAGGTTACAAAAGAGGAAATTGAGGAAGGTTACCGTAACTGTGACGAAAAAACACGAGAGGCAATCGCATATTCGGCAAAAAACATTCATGATTTTCACGAAAAACAGCTTCCTGAGGAAATGTGGTTTACAATGGTGGACAACGGTCTGATGGTAGGGGAAAAAACCACTCCCATTGTGGATGTGTGCTTGTATGTTCCTCATGGAAAGGGCAGTTTTCCATCTGTACTTTTGATGCTTGGGGTACCTGCAATTGTTGCAAAGGTTCCTAAGATTGTGGTGGTTACGCCTCCGAACGAAAAGGGCGAGGTAGACGATGCCATTTTAGCCGCAGCTAAAATTATAGGGATTACGGAAATATATAAGGTTGGAGGCATACAGGCAGTTGCCGCTGTTGCATATGGAACGGAAACTATTCCTAAATGCCACAAAATAATAGGACCGGGCAACAGTTATGCAACCGCCGCAAAGCGTGTACTTGCAAGCTGTATTGATGCAGGGCTTCCAGCGGGACCCAGCGAGGCAATTATCCTTTGTGACCAATATGCCGATCCTGAGAAAGTTGCGCTTGATTGGATGATTGAGGCAGAGCATGGTCCTGACAGCGCCGCACTTCTGGTTACCGATTCTGCGGAGCTTGTGGAGAAAGTCATCCCCATTGTAGAGCGTCAGCTTGAGAAAATTTCACCAAAGAGGCGGGAATTTATAAAAACGAATCTTTCCACGTACGGCGGCGCGATTATTACGAATTCGCTTGATGAATCCATTGATTTTGTCAATGAATATGCGCCCGAGCACATGGAGGTTATGACTCAAAAGCCATTTGATGTTCTGCCTAAAATCAAAAATGCGGGGGAAATTTTGCTTGGTGAATACACTCCTGTCACGCTTTGCAATTTCGTGCTGGGTCCTAACGCAATACTGCCTACCGGCGGCTTTGCAAAGACATATTCGAGTGTATCTGTGTTTGACTTTTTAAAACGTTCATCTGTTGGGTATGCTTCTAAAGAGGGTTTTGAGATGGTTCGTGATTATGCTTTTAGGTTTGCGGAAGTAGAGGGTTTTGATGCCCATGGTTTAGCTGTAAAGGAGAGAAAATGATGGACAAAGTAAAGGTCAATCGAAAAACTACAGAGTCAGAAATTGACGTTATTTTGGATTTTTCACCGTTAAAGAGCAATTACCGTGAAAGGATAAATACGCCTATTCCGTTTTTGAACCATATGATGGAACATATTGCATGGCGTGGCGGCTTTAATATTGAAACTGAAATAAAGCTTGATAAATTTATTCTCACGCATGTTATTTGTGAAGATTTGGGTATTGCCATGGGAAAAGCGGCAGCGGAATTTATAAAACGAAGCACAGAAAAAGGCGTAATGGGATATGGCGATGCTATCGGGATTATTGACGAGGCAAAGGCTGAATGCGCGATAAGCTTTGAAAACCGTGCATATTTTAATATTGACTATCATGGGATACTGCTAAGCGAAAAAGTCGAGGGAATGGAAAGTCAGGATTTGGAAGCTTTTTTGGAAGGCTTTGTTCAGGGTGCTTGCTGTACCATGCATATTGACCTTTTCAAAGGTGTAAACGGACACCATATTTGGGAGGCAATATTTAGAAGCGTGGGAGCGGCACTTAATCGGGCATTCGCCTCAAATCCGGCAAGGGCTGGCATGACAAGCGGTGTCGCCGGAAACATTGAATGGACAATTGAGTAATTTTGGAGATACATATGAATAAACTGGCACCCTTTTTGGGAAAATATGATACGGTTATTTTTGATATGGACGCTGTAAATACAGGGGAACAAAACTACTGGAACAGCGCCGCATTAACAGTTTATGAGCATTTGAACAGATACTTTGGTAGAGATGTTGATCCGGTATATTGCATGAAGAATTTGTCGGAAATCCGAAAAAAAGTATTCTTCTCGGATAAGATTATTGTTATTCTGAAGGAAAAGGGCGTAAACAGCAATTGGGATTTGGGCTATGTTGTTTTTTGCATTGCTTTGATTTTAAATACAGATGACTCCGAGAGCATTTATCGGTATGCAAAAGCCTTAAGCGGGAACATTTTGCAGGAATATGATCGCCTTGCTGAACTTGCGGCGAAACGAACCGACAGGGAAACATCGGAATGCAGCCGTTCGGGAAGCTTATGGGCGGATATGCGCGATACGTTTCAGGAATGGTTTTTGGGAGATGAGCTTTTTGAAAGATTATTTAAAAGAAAGCCTTCTCTATCGGGTAAAACGGGGCTGTTGCACAACGAGCAGCCTATTGTTTCCCTTCAAAAGCTGAAAATCCTGTTTGAGCTTATGAGATCAAAAAACAAACGCATATGCACAGGAACAGGAAGGCCGTATCACGAAATTGTATATCCGCTTAAGGCATGGGGTTTGTTTTCTTTTATTGCAGAAGACGGCCTTATAAACTATGACCATGTGGTAAGTGCTGAAAGAGACCTATATGCAAATGGAATAGAGGTTACACTCACCAAACCGCATCCGTTTGTGTTTTTGAAAGCCCTTTACGGCGAGGGGTATAAAAACAAGGATTTGATAAACGGAATATATGATAAATCCAAAATTTTAAAGACATTGATAGTGGGAGATGCAGGTGCGGATATTTTGGCGGCGCAGGCGATGGGTGCTGATTTTGCTGCAGTGCTTACAGGCATTTCTGGAGAAAATGCAAGAGAATATTTTGAAAAAATGGGTGCTGACTATATTTTAAACAGCGTGGAAGATTTTTTGTCAGAAGGGGTTGTTGATTAATGCCCATACATATTCAAGTACCTTTGACCCAAGATGCAATAAAAAATTTGAAAGCAGGGGACAGCGTACTGATTTCAGGTGTGATTTACACTGCGCGTGACGCAGCGCATGAGCGTATGGTGGAAAGCTATCAGAAGGGAGAAGGTTTCCCTATAAATATAAATAGACAGTTGATTTATTATGCGGGACCGTGTCCTGCAAAGCCGGGGGAGGTTATAGGCTCATGCGGACCCACTACGGCGGGAAGAATGGATAAGTTTACGCCGTTACTTTTGGATAATGGCTTATCGGCGATGCTTGGAAAAGGTAGCAGAACCAAAGAGGTTGTGGAAGCCATTAAAAGAAACACTGCGGTTTATTTTGGAGCAATCGGCGGGGCAGGTGCTTTGATTGCACAATGTATTACAGAGGCTGAGGTTGTTGCTTATGACGATTTGGGTACGGAAGCTATTAGAAAGCTTACGGTAAAAGATTTGCCTGCCGTTGTTTTGATAGATTGCGAAGGCAATGATTTGTATGTTACGGGACAGACCATGTATAAGCAGGAGTAAAAGTTGCCGACGGCAACTTTTTTGTTATTTTTACTCACAGTAATAGGGAGGAAGACTTTTAATGTATGACAATGCAGTTGACTTGAGCTTGAACACAAAACACTTTATTGAAAAGTACGGGCGGACAAAAACCATGTCTGCTTATACTTTGGGCTGCAAGGTAAATCAATACGAAACGGAAGCAATTTCAGAGCTTTTCAAACAAAGTGGATATACAATAGTCGATTTTAACTCTGCCGCAGACGTTTATGTTATCAATACTTGTACCGTTACAAACATGAGCGACAGAAAATCAAGGCAGATCATACGCCGTGCGAAAAAAACAAATCCGAATGCCGTGATTGTTGTGACGGGCTGCTACGCGCAAACGGCTCCAGATGACGTATTAGGTATAGACGGCGTAAATTTGATTATCGGTACAAAAGATAGGAAAGATATTGTAGGTATCGTTGAAAAGCTTTCTAAAGAGGATAAAGTGTCAAAGGTGGGGAACATCATGGACACTCACACATTTGAACAGCTCAATGTGAATGAATATACAGATCGTACCCGTGCATACATCAAGATTCAGGAAGGCTGCAGCCAATTTTGCACATATTGCATTATTCCATATGCGAGAGGTCCGGTGCGCAGCAGAGATTTTGATGATATTATTAAGGAAATTAAGGCACTTGCCTATAAAGGCTTTTCCGAGATTGTTCTTGCTGGAATTCATGTGGCATCGTATTGTTCGGGTGATAAAACACTTTCTGATTTACTGATTGCGGCAGACAAAATAGACGGCATAAAACGAATAAGATTAAGTTCTATTGAACCCATGACGCTGGATACAAGCTTCATTAACAAAATAAAGGACTGCTCAAAGCTTTGTCATCATTTTCATATTTCTCTGCAAAGCGGTTGTGACAGTGTATTAAAACGTATGAATCGAAAGTATGACACAACCGAATATAAACAAATTGTATGCGGACTCAGGGATGTCTTCCCAAATTGTGCCATTACTACCGATATTATGGTGGGTTTTCCCGGTGAAACGGAAAAAGAGTTTCAGGAAACCGTCGATTTTGTGACGAAAATAAATTTCGCTGATGCACATATTTTTCAGTATTCACCAAGGAAGGGGACACCTGCGGCAAAGATGAAAGAGAAGGTGCCGCCCGAAGTCAAGGAGGCGAGAAGCAAAATAATTGCGGAAATAATCAAAGAGTCAAGACTAAAATTTTTGAAGGACTTTATAGGTAAAGAAGTTGAAGTGCTTTTTGAACAGCCTTTTAAGGACGATTTTTTTGAAGGGAAAACCTCGAATTATATTACTGTGATTGCACCAACCGATGAGGATTTGTCGGGACAATTTAAAAAAGTTTTGCTGGAGAGCGTTGAAGACAGCATTGTGAGGGGAATTATAAGAGAGTAAAAAATATTGGAAAATCGTTATTTGTGTGTTATAATGGGTGTATGGTAAATACTGATTCGAGTAAGAATTTACGGAAAGGCTTGAGTGTATGGCAAACAGCAAAAAAAGGAAAACCCCATCAAGGGGGCAAAAACGCACAACCACAAACATAAACATAAACGCATATATTGTTTCAGGGATTGTTGCTTCTTTGCTGTTGTCTGTTTTTATATACACAACGGCAACGGGCGCAATCGGTGGGGCTGTGAAAGATATTTTTTTCGGTCTTTTTGGGAAGACGGCTTATATAATCCCCATAGTTTTAACATTTAATGTGGTTTATCTTATTAGAAAAAGACAGATTAAACGTTTTTACTTAAAACTGCTGCTGTCATTTTTGGCGGTTTCGCATGTAAGTGCTATTGTGCATCTTGCTGGAGATGATTTGCTCGATTTATATTCCGCATTTACATATGGACAAGCAGGGATTGGAGGCGGTTTTATAGGTTTTTGCATTGCCATGGGGCTGTATAAGCTTGTTGGCACAATCGCGGCATTTGTCATTTTGGCTATAATTTTATTTGCCCTAATTACCGTTATTACAAAAGTATCTTTGATTAGCGTGTTTGCTACGTTTGTAAGCGGGTTTAAAGAGGAAATCAATGGAGTGAAGCATATTGACACCAAAGAAGTCGGCAAAAAAACCAAGGTAGCCGTAAACAGCACAATAAAAACGATAAAAAGTTCAAGACTTAAAATTCTTGAGCAAACAAGCATAGATTTGCCTATCAATGAAGAAAAGCAAACAGGAGCAACTGTTGATGGAAACACTGATTTTAACAGCCAAGAGGAGCCTAGTGAGAATTTTCAGACAGTTGAAGAGGCAAATCATGTTGAGCAAAAAGTGGAGGAATTTGTTTCAGAATTTGTAAGAGTTTCTGAGAAAAAGAAGTCAGCGAAAATTAACGAAGAAGAAAAGATTGCTCTTGATGAAGAAATTGATGATGCTATCGGGAAACCTGTTTTGGATTATTCTTTCCCTCCGATCAGCCTTCTTAAAAAACCGTCAAAAATATCGGCGGATCTTAGGGCAGAAATGAAAGAAACGGCGGCGAAACTCATGGACACGTTTAAAAATTTCGGAGTGGAAGTCAAGCTTTTGCAGGTGACGCAGGGCCCTTCGGTGACGCGCTATGAAATTCAGCCGGACGTAGGGGTCAAGCTTAGCAAGATTGTGGGGCTGGCGGATGACATTGCTTTGAATTTGGCTGTGCCGAGCGTTTTGATTGCGCCTGTTCCAGGCAAAGCTGCTGTGGGGATTGATATTCCGAACAACGAAGTGGGTTCTGTATCAATTCGTGAACTAATTGAGTCTTCTGAATTCCAAAAGTCAAAATCGAAGCTGACTATCGCACTGGGAAAAGATATAGGGGGCAAAATAGTAATAGGTGATATCGCTAAAATGCCGCATATTTTGATTGCGGGAGCAACTGGATCGGGTAAAAGCGTGTGCATAAATACATTAATCACAAGTATCTTGTATAAAGCACGTCCCGATGAGGTAAAGCTAATTATGGTTGACCCGAAGGTGGTTGAACTTGGTGTGTATAATGGAATTCCGCATCTTTTGATCCCTGTTGTCACAGATCCGAAACGTGCCGCAGGAGCACTTAACTGGGCGGTACAGGAGATGATGAAGCGCTATGATGCGTTTGCTGAAAACAAAGTTAGAAATCTTTCGGGCTATAATGCCATTGCAATTCGTGAAGGTATGGAGAAAATGCCGCAGATTGTAATTATTATAGATGAGCTTGCGGATTTGATGATGGTAGCGGCAAAAGAAGTGGAAGACTATGTGTGCAGATTGGCTCAGCTTGCGCGTGCGGCGGGAATACATTTGGTAATTGCAACTCAGCGTCCGTCTGTTGATGTTATCACAGGCTTAATCAAGGCTAATGTCCCTTCAAGGATTGCATTTTCCGTATCAAGTCAGGTAGACAGCAGAACAATTCTTGATAAAGGCGGTGCGGAAAAGCTTTTGGGAAAGGGTGATATGCTGTATCATCCTTCGGGTATGGCAAATGCGTTGCGTGTGCAAGGTGCGTTTGTATCCGATGCGGAAGTAGAATCAATTGTAAATTACTTAAAAGAAACTGGAGAGAAAACCTCTTACAGTGAGGATTTGGCGGAACATATAGACCGTTGTTCATCGGGCGAAAATGGCGTGACTCCTGACAGCGAGGATGACGGAGATGAGCTTTTGCCCGCTGCCATTGAGCTTGCAGTGGAAGCGGGTCAAATATCCACATCTATGATACAGCGTCGTCTTAAAGTAGGCTACGCAAGAGCGGGACGAATTATAGATCAGATGGAAATGAGGGGTATCATCAGCGGCGCCGACGGCAGCAAGCCTAGGCAGGTCTATATGAGTAAAAGTGAGTTATGGAATGAAGGAGAAACAGATGAAATATGATTTTCTGCCTATATCCCGTGAGGATATGGAGAAAAGAAATTGGGAGCAGCTTGACTTTTTATACATCATTGGAGATGCCTATGTCGATCATCCAAGCTTTGGTCATGCTATTATTTCACGGGTGCTTGAAAAGCATGGTTACAAAGTAGGTATTGTTGCACTTCCTGATTGGCGGAGTACGGAGGATTTTAAAAAACTTGGCAGACCGAGGCTGGGAGTTTTGGTTTCTGCTGGAAATATTGACAGCATGGTCAACCATTATACTGCAAGCAAAAAACGGCGCAGTGATGATGTATATGCCCCTGGAAATAAAGCGGGGCAGCGGCCGGACAGGGCAACAATTGTTTACTGCAACAGAGTTCGTGAGGCATTTGGAGATATTCCGATTATAATCGGAGGTGTGGAAGCAAGTCTTAGGAGATTTGCTCATTACGATTATTGGGATGATAAAGTTCGCCGTTCCATTTTATTTGACAGCAGAGCAGATATTTTAATTTACGGTATGGGTGAAAAGCAGATAGTTCTTCTGGCAAATAAATTAAATGAGGGAATGTCTGTTAAGGATATACATGGTGTTGCAGGAACGTGTTACATCTGTTCAACTGGTGAAATAGAAAACTCAATAGTTTTGCCAAGCTTTGAAGAATGTAGGGATAGTAAAGCAAGGTATGCGGACTCCTGTAGAATACAGTACTATGAACAGAATCCGTATTCCGGGAAAACACTGGTGCAGCAGCATCATGATAAATTTTTGGTGCAAAATTCGCCGATGCCGCCGCTAGATACAAAGGAGCTTGATGCGGTTTATGCCCTGCCGTATATGAAGGCTTATCATCCGATTTATGAAAAAGCTGGGGGCATAGAAGCAATTCGTGAAGTAAAATTCAGTCTGGCAAGCTCAAGGGGCTGTTTTGGAGGCTGCAATTTTTGCGCTCTTGCTTTTCATCAGGGCAGAATTGTAACCTCACGCAGTCATCAGTCCCTTATCAATGAGGCAAAACAGATGGTGTGGGACCCTGAATTTAAGGGATATATTCATGATGTGGGAGGACCTACCGCAAATTTTAGAGCTCCTGCCTGCAAAAAGCAGTTAACATATGGGGCTTGCAAGGACAAGCAGTGTTTGTTCCCTGAGCCTTGCAAAAATATGGACATTTCGCATAAAGAGTATCTTGCACTTTTGAGAAAACTGCGCGAAATTGAGGGTGTGAAAAAGGTGTTCATACGCTCAGGAATTCGTTTTGATTATTTGATAAACGATAAAGATGATGAATTCTTTAAGGAATTGTGTAAGCATCACATAAGCGGACAACTGAAGGTTGCACCGGAACATATTTCGGACAATGTTCTCAGGCACATGGGCAAACCCAAAAACAGTGTTTATAATACGTTTTCAGAAAAATTTTATAGCATTAATAAAAGTATTGGGAAGCAGCAGTTTCTGGTTCCGTATCTGATGTCTAGTCATCCGGGCAGCACTATCTATGATGCAATTGAGCTTGCTGTCTATTTAAAGGAGAACAATATCAATCCCCAGCAGGTACAGGACTTTTATCCGACTCCAGGAACAATATCCACCTGTATGTTTTATACGGGTCTGAACCCTTTGACCATGGAAAAAGTGTATGTGCCGAAAAGTGCGAAGGAAAAGGCAATGCAGCGTGCGCTTTTGCAATTTAAAAATCCGGAAAATTATAAGCTTGTGTACGAGGCACTGATGCGAGCGGGAAGAGAAGATTTGATAGGATACGGTAAAAGATGTTTAATAAGACCGCCAAAGAGCGGAAAAGACAATAGGGGGAATAGCAATGGCAATTATTTTAAACGGAAAGGCAGTATCTCAAAGGATAAAAGACGAGTTGAAGGAAGAGGTAAAAAATCTTAAACAAGAAGGTATTAATCCCGGACTTGCGGTGGTAATCGTAGGTGATGATCCGGCTAGCCGAGTTTATGTAAATTCTAAAAAGAAAGCTTGTGAAGAAATAGGAATTTATTCTGAAGAATACGCTCTTAGTGCCAAAACTACACAAGATGAGCTTTTGGAACTTATCAATATGCTAAATGAAAAGAAAGATATTTCCGGTATTTTGGTTCAGCTTCCTCTGCCTGAGCATATTGACGAGGAAATAATTATTAATGCGATCAATCCCAAAAAGGACGTTGATGCATTCCATCCCGTCAACGTAGGAAAAATCATGTTCGGCAATTATGATTTCGTACCATGTACCCCCGCGGGGGTTATGGAGCTGATTAAGGAATCCGGCATAGAAGTTGCGGGCAAGGAATGTGTGATTATAGGCAGAAGCAACATTGTTGGCAAACCACAGGCCATGCTTTTACTGCACGAAAACGGAACGGTGACCATATGCCATTCTAAAACGAAGAATTTAGCGGAAACTGTCAAACGTGCGGATATAGTTGTTGCGGCGGTCGGCAAACCTGAAATGATAACGGGGGATATGATAAAAGAAGGCGCGGTAGTGATTGATGTTGGCATTAACCGTTTAGAGAACAAAAAATTGGTTGGGGATGTACATTTTGAAAGTGCAGAAAAAGTGGCGTCTGCTATTACTCCCGTTCCGGGAGGAGTAGGCCCCATGACCATTGCCATGCTGATGAAAAACACAGTAAAAGCAGCACGGATTAACAGGGAAAGTTAGAAATTAAAACATACTGCAAAAAGCCAAGCTTCAAGGGGCAGCCTTAAAGCTTGGCTTTTTAATATCATTAAATCAGAGGTTACTTAAGAGTGTCCCAAAGACGTTGGAACATTGCCGCAGCTTGAGCTCTTGAGACCAATGCATTGGGATAAATCTTATTATCAGGCATTGCGGACACTATGCCCTTTTCTGCTACCCATTCTACGGCGGTTCGGGCATAGCCGTCTATTTCGGATCTATCATCAAAGCATGAAAGCATTTCGCCTGATAAAGATAAATCTGCGTTAAAGTATGCTGCAAATCTGTACATAAGAACTGCCGCCTCCTGACGGGTTATGTTTTCCTGCGTACGAGCACTGCCGTCGGTACGCCCTGTTATTATACCACTCTTAAATGCCCATAAAACAGCGTCGTAGTACCAGTCAGACGGGGAAACGTCTGAGAAAGGACTTTTAATGTTTTGAGAAGTTTCAGACTCGGCTATGCGATGAAGAATCGATATGAACATGGCTCGAGTTACTGGACTTTCAGGTTCGAACATATTCTCACTTGTTCCGTTCATAAGCTTATTATCACTTACGAAAGCTACATTTGAATAGTACCACGCATCGGGTGATACATCTTTATACAAGGGTGTTTTTGAGCTTATACTCATACTGCTTATAAATACCCCCGAAAAATTGTTTACGGTGAATACTACACTACCATCTGCCGGATTATATGTGCAGGGAGCATACTCAATTTTGCCGGAGGCGTCCTTGTAATATACATTAAGGTCATAGACAAATTCTCCTTCTGGCGGCGTGTAAGGCAAGGAAACCGAAACATCACCGCTTACACCTTTTATGGTTATGCCGCTCAGATCTATATCAATATCGAAGCGTATTTCATTAACTCGATAAAATGGTGCTGAAAAATTTGAAAGCGTTATGTTTTCTATAACTCCGCATTCACCGTTTAGGCCCTTGATATATCTTCTGTTTTGCAGATTTTTCAGCACATCGTTTACGGTCACATTATACTCGGATGTTTTCAAAATGTTTTCAAGATTTGAATAAATCAGTTTGATGCTTTCTTCATTTGTATAGAAATTGTCTGTGCTGAGTCCTTGAGAGACAATATACTCGGCAAACAGCGCTTTCCCTCCGCCTTTTATATAGCTTATATCTTTTATAAGAGAAAAAGACAGCCCTTTAAGAAATGCCACGTCAGCATCACTGCTACTTGTGGTACTGCTTTGCAGGTAAAGATAGCGAGAAATACCGTTGGCAAGCGCAATTCCTATTGCATTACCCACCGTACCCCAACTGCTGTACGCAAGCAGCATACTGGTTTCACATTCTTGTATAATACGATATTCAAAGGTGTTGCCGTAAACTGAAGGCACAGGATTTATAACAATGGTTGGTATGCCAGCATTTATATTATTGTTTATGTAATCGAGCATTTGAGTTATATATTTTGCATTCATAGTTGTTTTAGCAGGGGAGGTTAAAACAACAATTTCAATGTTTGAGTCCTTTTTATCCGCTATCTTCACGCCTACGCTGGCAAGATGCTGCTCTACGTTTTCCCTAACGGTTTCAATGTCATATGAGGAGCCTGAGTCAGAGTCTTGCGTATCTCCGAAATACATCGTCGATGCCTTGACTCTGCTGCCGTAATAATCTATCATAAGCCTCAGCACCGCCATCATTCCGAGTTCGTCCGTACCGGAATAGATTGTTCCTCTATCTCCCATTTTGCTTTTAATATAGTTTACCTCATTTGTTTGAACGGTTGTCTGAGAATTGGAATCATCCACACCTATGAAATATTTCATTTTTCCATAGTAATCTTGACTGAGTATATGGTCTGTGAGTTTTAGTTTTCGTTCTCGTACCAAAATAGAATTTTCTACAAGCTTCGCATAATTAGAATCCACCTCAAGTCTTTTGCCGCTTTCATCTTTTGCATAACCTGCTATAATGTTGTCTACCGTAAGCTGTTTGTCGGAAAGTGCTACCCTTGGCTGGATGTTATAGGAACGCAGATAATAATAGCTTGCTAAATCTGCGCCTTCATATCCCAATGTACAGGTAGCCAGGCGAGCTACCGTATCAAGTATGTATATATGGTTACGATCTGAAAGCTTGACAATCTCGTTAATAATGTCATATTCTTCTGAAAGATCCGTATTGGTCATAGCACGGGAATTTACAAGACCTCCTGAAAGAAGTTGATCCAATGAAATCACAAAATAATCGGAATATTCATCCATCTCCTCCAGCCATTTAATTATTGCTTTGCCATCCCCGTGTCCTGTTCCGTTTGAATTTCGAGGCTGACCATCAAGGCGTGTCGCATATAGGTCCTCTTTTGGCATTATAACTTTAAATCCTGCTGATTCCGCCTCATAGACAACTCTGTCCACGTTTACTGTCCGGTTGTCAAGCGGGACGTATATCAGTGTAGGAACATTTGTTTGCAGAGCTTTTTCCACCATATCCGTAACGGATGAGCGCACATTTCCTGTATAATCTCCTATGCCATAGGCTACGCAGTAAATGTACATTCCAGCATCTTCTGATGTGAGAGTGTATTGTGGCGATTTTGCGTCTTTGATAAGAATGCCTTCCGAATCGGGAGAGGTGCATCTAAACCATTCATATCGGACGGATGCCTCGGCTGGGGAAATCTCAGCAGAAAGGTTGGATCCTACTTTTGCATAACCTGAAATATTGACAGAATAAAGAGGCAAATTTAAGGATGCTCCGATTTCATCGGTACACTTTGAGGTAACAGTGCCGCTAAAGCCCAAAATGCCCGATGCGGTGCAGTAGATGTATTTTCCGATGTCGTCACTCGATGGTATGTAATAGGCTTTGTCAGCGCCTGAAATTGGAATCCCGTCAGCATTTGACGGAGTATTGCTTCTGTACCAGCGGTATTGGGCGTCGGCGGATGCAGGGGATAGGGCCGCGGTAAGCTGTTGCCCCGCGCGTGGGCTTCCTAAAATCGACAATGCCGATAAGGAGGATTTTAAAATAACAGGCGAGGTTCCTCCAGTTATGTATCCTGAGGCAAGGAAAGAGAGATCGTTCACATTCTCTGAGAAAGTTTCAAAATGCCGAGAGGCGTTATCTGCGCTGGTTATTGGTGCTTTATTTACACAGTCACCCAATGTTATACTGTCGGATTGATTATCACCGACTGCTATGCCCCCGTCTGTTCCGACGGAGTTTACAGATCCTCCGGCAACATATAAAAGATGTGCGCGTATGCCGTAAGCATAATCACGGCTGACATCTGTGCAAAAGCCTTCCGCTTTTATATTGCCCCCTGCTATTGTAAAATTTAGGCTTGTGCTTTGGCTGTCTATGCCGACTGCAAAAAGGGTATTTGAATTCGCACAAACATCTACGATACTTTCGCTCATATACAGTCCGCTTTTTGCCGCTATGCCTGTGCCGCCGCTTTTTGCTGATACTTTACATATAACTGTCGATTCGGATATGGTAAGGCCAAAATCGCAGAATATAGCCCTTGCTCCTGCGTCACCTTCAACATTTAAAGTTACATCTGATTTTTCAATCGATAAGGTTCCTGCAGCTATCGCTGTACAGTCTTTGCTGCCGCTATAGTTTATGCTGATGTTTACACTGCCAGATTCAAAGCTTGCACTATTGCTTTGAATACCAGTGGCACAGCTGCTTTTTATGTTAATTTTTGCATCGGTGATAATAAATTTATTAGTTGCAGAAATTGCTGCAGCACTGTCAGCTGAATTAGAAAATAGTGACAATGTACCGCTTCCTGTAATTTTAAAATCCCCTGAAGAGCTTATGCAGCTTTCGTTAGAATTTATGATACTCTCTGTGCCTTGTGGTACACATATGGTTAAATTATCCAAAGTAGACACTATTTCGCCTTCAATTTTGGCGTTGCTTAACGTGAGCCTATATTCTCCATCTGTGTAGGCAAGCCACCAATAGGAATCGTCAATACCAGTATTTTCGTATGTTATGCCGCCGGACATGGGTAACTTTACATCCGTACCCGCAATAACAAGCTTTTTGACTGCGTCAGCGGATATGTCGGGTACAAACTGTGCCATAATGCAAAGAGCAAGAAAAAATGATATAAAATACTTATGTTTTAACATAATTAATAGGGTTCCTTTCAACAGATATACAGGACGACTTGGGAAAAAACGAAAAAGTCCTGTCAAACATACACATAATACCATAATAATTTTTAATAATCAACTTATCATTGAATATTATGGAAATTTAATAAAAATTTTTCCCTCAAGAAATTAACTACTATGCTCAACTCAAGATAAAAATTTGGACAAAATGGAATAAAAGTCTATTTAGTGGAATATAATAGTAAATGCAAGAGTCTTTTTCATCAAATATTACAAAAGTGTTATATTTTTTATACAAAAATATCAATAAAATTCAGCGAAATGTAACAACTTTGTAATAAAATTATTGACAGTCTTAGGAAAGCCATAGTATAATTATGGCAATCCGACGAAAAGGAAATAGGAGGTAAATGTGTTTATGTTTAAGAAAACATTTTTCTCTGGAACTCGTAGTCGCTTATTGGCATTTTTTTTATTGATTATCATTTGCAGTATTATCATGGGCGCGGTAAATGATGCCGCAATGAAAGAGATCACAATAACTGAGGTTAATGCTTTTGAAAATGCCGAAAACTCTTTGGTTGTAAAAACCAGACAGCAAACAGTAGGACAACTTTTAAGTGAAAATAATATCACGATAGGAGAGTATGACAATGTCAATCTTTTAAGTGATGAAGAGTTAAGCGATCATGCCAAGCTGGTTATCAGAAGAGGCAAACCTTTTACAGTGGTAACGGCTGAAGGCGAGTATGCGGTGTCAACAACAAAGGCGACGGTAGGTGAGGCGCTTTTGGAGATAGGGATTTACATTGATGATATCGATGATGTAAATCCGCCGAGAGAAACGAAGATTATCGAGGGCATGCGTGTTGTTGTAGCCGAAATTTCCATTAGTGAAATTTCGGTTGAGGAAGAAATTGAATATGCTACGAAAACCGAACAAACCCGTGATTTATACAAGGGTGAGAAAAAAACGGTTCAAAGTGGAGTTGTCGGCAAAAAAACCGTAGTATACCGCATTACTGAGAAAGACGGTGTTGAAATTGGGAGAGAGGCGATTTGTGAAACAGTCACCAAAGAGCCCGTTACCGAAATCGTAAAAGTAGGGACGAAGGAGAAAACAATAAATGTTTATCAGGAATCACGAAATGGAAATTTGTCATCCCGAGGTGAAATAAGGTATAAGGCAGTATACACGATGAAGGCAACGGCATATGACCCGTCTCCCGCATCAAACGGCGGTGCGTCAAGAACAGCTACGGGAACAACGCCGAGATATGGTATTGTAGCGGTTGACCCTGATGTTATTCCTTTAGGTTCAAGGCTCTATATAGAGTCTGCCGATGATGGGCAATCATGGGTGTACGGCTACGCAATCGCCGGAGATACCGGCGGAGCAATTAAAGGAAACAGGATTGACCTTTGTTTTGGTTCAAAAAGTGAGGCACTTTCGTTCGGAGTAAAAAAAGCAAATGTTTATGTGCTTGATTAGTCATATCAGCTGTTTCCTTAACGATAAGGGCGGATTTTGTGTCCGCCCTTATCGTTTTTATTGAATCTTTCTTGAAAAATATGGAGTGTTGAAATATGTATGAATTAACGTCAGTCAGGACAATAAAAAATATTGCGTCAAAGTTTGGTTTTACATTCAGCAAAGGACTGGGACAAAATTTTTTAACTGATAAGAGGGTTCTTTACAAAATTGTGAAAGCGGCAGAAATTAAAAGCGGCGTGCTTGAGATAGGTCCAGGTTTTGGTGTGCTTACGCAGGAGCTTGCTCTTTTGGCAGAGAAAGTTGTGACTGTGGAGATAGACAGCCGCCTTGTCAGTGTTCTTGAATATACTCTCGCGGATTTGAACAACGTTAAAATTATAAACGAAGATATTATGAAACTGGATTTAAAAAAGGTTATAGAAGAAGAATTCAGAGGTGAAAAGATTAGTGTAGCGGCAAATTTGCCGTATTATATTACAACTCCTATCATAACAATGCTTATTGAAAGCAGGCTTCCAATAGGCAATATCGTGGTAATGGTGCAAAAAGAGGTTGCAGACAGGATGGTTGCAGCTCCCGGAACAAAGGACTACGGCGCCATCAGCGTTATGTGCCAATATTATACCAAACCTGAAATAGTTACAATTGTACCGTCATCGCTGTTTATGCCGCCGCCAAAAGTGGATTCGGCAGTGTTGAGGCTTAAAGTATGCGAAAAGCCCAATATTGAGGTTTCAGATGAGCAATTGTTTTTTAAAATTGTAAAGGCGGCATTTTCGCAAAGGAGAAAAACGCTCTTAAATTGCCTTGCAAGCGCATTTCCCGTCGGCAAACAGGAGATATCGGATAATTTAGTCAAAATAGGGATCTCTCCTTCGGTCAGAGGAGAAACACTCGGTCTTTCTGAATTTGCAAGCATAACTGAAGCGTTTTCAGGACTTGTTTGAGTTGGACGAGTATAATGTCGATTAAACATCACCAATAAAAACAAATACACTGTATTAATATTTGTTGGATATTTTTATATTGACACCGATTGTAAAATGTGATACTATACCGAATTGAAAGTACAAATGTACACGCAGGAAGGACAATTTGCCGCATAAAAGGAATGAATAATGAAATGGAAAAAAAATATTCCTATCTTTTGGTGAATACAGAGGTTGCGCCGGAGGTTTTTGTGAAAGTGGTTGAAGCAAAGAAGCTTTTTGCTTCGGGTAAGTGCAAGACCATAGGAGAGGCGATTGAGTGTGCTAAAATCAGCAGGAGTGCCTTTTATAAATACAAAGATATGGTTTTTGCTTACAATGAAATTAATAAAGAAAAGATAGTCACCTTGTTTTTCACTCTTGATGACGTTACGGGAATACTGTCCGATATTTTAAGTGTGCTTGCGCTTTATAAAATGAATGTTGTTACCATTAATCAAAATATTCCCATTAACGGTGTGGCAAATATCACTATTTCTCTGAGAACAGATGAAATGGACCGTGACGTGGGAGTATTAATCAAAGATTTAGAGAAAATAAAGGCGATACATAAAATTGAAGTTTTGGCTATGGAATAGTCAAGGGGAGGATTCTTTCAAATGGCAAAAATAGCGATTATGGGGTTTGGAACAGTAGGAAGCGGTGTTTATGAAATTATGAGAAAGAACGCTTCCGGCATCAGCCGAAAGGCATCGGCCGATATTGACATTAAATATATTTTAGATATTCGCGATTTTTCTTCTCATCCTGAAAATCAGCTTTTTACGAAAAGTTTTGATGATATATTAAATGATAGCGAGGTTGAGGTCGTAGTTGAAGTGATGGGTGGTTTGCATCCTGCTTATGAATTTACAAAAGCTGCGCTTGAGGCAGGCAAAAGTGTTGTTACTTCAAATAAAGAGTTGGTTGCAACGTACGGTTCCGAACTGCTTAAAATAGCGGAGGATAACAATATTAACTATATGTTTGAGGCAAGCGTAGGAGGTGGTATTCCTATTATACGCCCTCTGCACCAATGCCTTGCAGCAAATGAGATAAACCAAATTATTGGTATTTTAAACGGGACTACAAACTATATTCTCACACAAATGATAAGAGCGGGAAAATCGTTTGAAGAGGCATTGGCTGATGCACAGGCAAAGGGCTATGCCGAAAGAAATCCTGCGGCTGATGTCGAAGGGCACGATGCGTGCCGCAAAATTGCGATTTTATCATCATTGGCATCCGGCAAACACGTAGATTATAATGAGATTTTAACAGAGGGAATTACCGGCATTACGCTTGAGGATGTACATTATGCGGACAGTTTGGGTTATGTGATAAAGCTGATAGGCTTTTCGGATATACAAGCTGACGGGAGGGTGTTTGCCCGCGTTTGCCCCATGCTTGTGCAAAAATCCAGTCCGCTTGCGGGAGTTGAGGATGTTTTCAATGCTATTATGGTAAAGGGCGATTCTATCGGCGAAGTGATGTTTTACGGAAGAGGCGCAGGAAAGCTTCCGACAGCCAGTGCTGTTGTAGCGGATGTTATAGATTGCGTCAAGCATATCAATAAGAGCAAGCATATCATGTGGACAAAGACGGCAGAGAATTTTATGATTTCCGCTGATGATGTATACGTTTCTTACTTTGTAAGAGCGACCACCGATAAAGCTTTCGTGAAAAATCAAATTCCCGAAGCTGAATTTGTAAGCTGCGATGGCAATGAAACAGTCTTTGTTACGCCCCGAGACAAGGAAGGGAGCCTAAACGGAAAGCTTGCGAAAATAGGCGGAGTGCTATCTAAAATAAGGATACTGGAAGAATGACGGTTACGGTAAGAGTGCCTGCTACAAGTGCAAACATGGGTGCGGGGTTTGACACTTTAGGAGTAGCATTGAATTTGTACAATTTTCTTGAGATTTCCGAGATGCCTTCTGGAATTGAAATTACAGGTATAGGGGATTGTGTTCCTAAAAATGAAAATAATCTTGTGTATCGCTCTGTAAAGACTGTTTTTGATAAAGTTGGATATGCTATGGGAGGAATTAGGATTTCTCAAAAGAGTAATATTCCGGTTACACGGGGTCTCGGAAGCAGCAGCGCCTGCATCATAGGCGGAATGCTTGCGGCAAATGTAATTTCCGGAAGAAGGCTTTCTTATCCCGAAATTTTGGATTTGGCGGTTTCAATGGAGGGACACCCCGATAATCTTGCTCCTGCTCTCTACGGCGGGTTTTGTATTTCAATGATGGATAAAGATAGAGCAATATGTAAAAGCATAAAGCTTGATTCAAAAATCAAGTTCGCCGTTATGGTACCTGATTTTTTTGTAGCTACAAAAAAATCAAGGCGTGTTTTGCCCGAGATGGTGCCGCATAAGGATGCGGCGTTCAACATTTCAAGAGCTGCCATGTTTGCGATGCTTTTATCAAGCGGAAACATGGAGCACCTTCGCATAGCCGCTGAAGATAAGCTTCATCAGCCTTATCGCGGGGTGTATGTTGAGAATATGCGGGAAATCTTTAAAAAGACTTATGAGTTTGGAGCGAGGGCAACATATTTAAGCGGTTCAGGTCCCACAATTGTGTCTGTTTTAGATGATGGTTATATGCAGTTTCAAAATGGTATGCGAGGCTTTTTTGCTCAAATTGGCAAGTCGTGGAATTGCGGGTTGCTGTCTGTTGATAATGTAGGGGCGGTTGTAAAAACGAGCCTATAGATTATAAAACAATGATTTTAGGAGGGAAAATTAGTGAGTCTCATAGTGCAAAAGTATGGCGGCTCATCGGTAAAGGATGCCGAAAGGGTCATGAATGTGGCAAATCGCATAGTTGATGCGTATAAAGCGGGGAATAATGTTGTTGTGGCGGTTTCCGCACAAGGTGATACCACAGATGATTTAATAGAAAAAGCCAAGGAAATCAATCCAAATGCATCGAAGCGGGAGATGGATGTTCTCCTTTCGACGGGGGAGCAGATTTCAATTGCGCTTTTGGCGATGGCGATTGAAAAGCTTGGTTATCCTGTTATATCTTTGACAGGATGGCAGGTTGGAATAAAGACAGATACACATTACGGTGGAGCAAGAATACACAAGGTTGATACCGAGCGAATTTACAGTGAATTAGACAAGAAAAAGATTGTCATTGTTGCAGGTTTTCAGGGTATCAATAAGTATGATGATATTACGACGCTTGGCAGGGGCGGTTCGGATACATCTGCAGTTGCGCTTGCTGCAGCTTTGCATGCGGATATTTGCGAAATATATACCGATGTGGACGGTGTTTATACCGCCGATCCGAGAATTGTAAAGAATGCAAAGAAGCTTGATGATATTTCATATGATGAAATGCTTGAACTTGCAAGTTTAGGAGCGAATGTGCTTCATAACCGTTCGGTTGAAATGGCTAAAAAGTATAATGTGAAATTAGCAGTAAAATCAAGCTTAAATAAAGTAGAGGGCACGTATGTTAAGGAGGTAAGCCAAGTGGAAAAAATGCTTGTCAGAGGGGTTACAAGGGACAATGATGTTGCAAGAATTGCACTTTGCGATGTGGATGACACGCCGGGTAAGGCATTTCAAATTTTCTCAATACTTGCAAAGCATAATATAGGAGTGGATCTTATTATCCAGTCCATAGGCAAGGAAAGAACAAAGGATATCAGCTTTACCGTTACCGAAGGAGATTTGGAGCAAGCGCTTAAACTTTTGGAACAACACAACGACGTTATCTGCGCAAAGGATATAAAGTGGACAAAGGATGTTTCAAAGGTATCCATTGTAGGTGCAGGTATGGTAAATAATGCGGGGGTCGCTGCAAGTATGTTTGAGGCACTCTATAATGCGCAAATAAATATTCACATGATTGCCACATCAGAAATTAAGATTTCGGTGCTTGTTGACAGAAAAGATGCTGAAAGGGCAGTTGTGGCCATTCATGATAAATTTGAATTGGGTTGATAACAAGGGATGTCGTTTTGGCATCCCTTCCTATGTTGCATGAGAAAAGGGGAGACATATGGATAACACAAACGATAAGATTGAAGGCAGAAATCCTGTTATGGAGGCGCTTAAAGCGGGTCGTGAAATTGATAAGATTATGATAAAAAAAGGCGGCAGGGAAGGTTCTATCTTGTCCATTGTCAAAAAGGCAAAAGAGATGGGAATTATCATTCAGGAGGTTGAAAAAAATAAGCTCGATTCTATAAGTCAAACAGGAAATCATCAAGGTGTCATTGCTGTCGCTGCGGTTTGCCAATATGCTTCTGTCGATGATATTCTAAATAGAGCCGACAAAAGGGGAGAAGCGCCGTTTATCATTATATGCGATAAAATTACGGATCCTCATAATCTGGGTTCCATTTTGAGAAGTGCAAATTGCGTCGGTGCACACGGTGTTATCATTCCAAAGCGCAACAGTGCGGGACTGGGTTCTACGGTTGCCAAAACATCTGCAGGAGCGGTGGAGTACACTCCGGTTGCAAGAGTTACAAATATTGCAAGGACCATTGATGATTTAAAACAAAGGGGAATTTGGATTGCGGCTGCGGATATGGACGGAGAACTGATGTACAATGTAAATCTTTCAGGTGCAATAGGACTTGTAATCGGAAGCGAAGGAGAAGGAATCGGAAGACTGGTTAAGGAAAAGTGCGACTTTATAGTTAAAATCCCTATGTTCGGAGAAATTGCTTCTTTAAACGCATCGGTAGCCGCAGGAGTGTTGATGTACGAGATTTTGCGGCAGAGAGAAAAGATGTGAATTTAAGATAAACGAAGGACAATAAAGAAATATTGAGTATTTAGGTGGAAAATTGAGTATATATAAAGTTATTTCGTTATTACAGCTTATATTAGGATTGGATTTTTTTTCAAATAGTATTATTATAAAATATTATAAAGGAATTGAGGAATTGGAAAATGAGAGCGGTTATTACGGTTGTGGGCAAAGACAAGGTTGGCATTATTGCCAATGTGAGCAAGGTTTTATCCGAAAACGGAGTAAATATATTGGATATTTCACAGACTATCATGCAGGATATGTTTACCATGATTATGCTTGTTGATATGTCAAAAATAACGGCAGACATAAAAAAAATATCCAGTGAGCTTCAAGATATAGAAAAAAATATGGGACTTTCCATTCACATTCAAAATGAGGAATTGTTTCATTCTATGCATAGAATATAAACAGTATTGAGGAGAAAATATAATGCTTAATGCTTTTGAAATTATTGAAACCGTAAATATGATAGACAAGGAAAACCTTGACATAAGAACTATAACAATGGGTATATCCTTGAAAGATTGTGCAGATACTGATATAGATAAAGCCTGCGAAAAGATTTATAGTAAAATCACCTCTTATGCCGAGAATTTGGTCAAAGTGGGAGAAGACATAGAAAATCAATATGGGATTCCTATTATAAATAAGCGTATTTCAGTGACTCCCATTGCAGGGCTGGTTGATGTTCTTGAAAATCCGACGGTGGAAAAGTGCGTAAAATTCGCAAAAACATTGGATAAAGCTGCAGAAAAAACAGGTGTGAATTTTATAGGCGGGTTCAGTGCGCTTGTGCATAAGGGTATGACAAAGGGGGAGAGGCTTTTGATTGAGTCTATTCCCGAGGCGCTTGCGGCGACGGAAAAGGTATGTTCAAGCGTTAACGTTGCGACAACCAGAGCGGGCATTAATATGGATGCCGTTGCAATAATGGGAGAAGTTATCAAAAAAGCGGCGGGTCTTACGGCGCAATCAGGCGGTTTTGCTTGTGCAAAGCTTGTGGTTTTTGCAAATGCGGTGGAGGACAATCCATTTATGGCTGGAGCTTTTCACGGCGAGGGTGAAGGCGACTGTGTGATTAATGTGGGTGTGTCAGGACCGGGCGTTGTGAAGTGTGCGCTTGAAAAAGTAAAAGGAGAGCCTTTTGGGGTGGTTGCAGAAACTATCAAAAAAACTGCCTTTAAGATTACCAGAATGGGGCAGTTGGTTGCACAGGAGGCTTCGAGGCGCCTTAATGTGCCTTTTGGAATAGTTGATTTGTCACTTGCTCCCACTCCTGCGGTGGGTGATAGTGTTGCGCATATATTGGAAGAAATGGGGCTTGAAAAATGCGGTGCCCACGGTACAACGGCAGCGCTTGCCCTTTTAAATGATGCGGTGAAAAAGGGTGGTGTTATGGCTTCCTCTTATGTAGGCGGTTTATCAGGTGCATTTATTCCTGTAAGTGAGGATGCTGGGATGATTGATGCGGTAAAATGCGGGGCATTGTCTATTGAAAAGCTTGAGGCGATGACGTGTGTGTGCTCCGTGGGATTGGATATGATTGTGGTGCCGGGGGATACCCCCGCTTCGACCATTTCGGCGATTATTGCGGATGAAGCCGCAATCGGAGTCGTAAACACTAAAACTACGGCGGTAAGGATTATTCCTGCACCTGGGAAACAAGTAGGCGATGTGGTAGAGTTCGGAGGCCTTTTAGGGAGCGGACCGGTTATGCCTGTAAGCAAATATTCGAGTGAGATTTTCGCAAAAAGGGGAGGAAGGATACCCGCACCGATACAAAGCCTAAAAAATTAGCAATATAAAAGCGTTTTATTAAAAATAGAGACTCAAACAATTATGCTTCAAAGGAAGTGCTGATTTTATGAATAAGCTTATAGAGCAAATTATTGCTATTGAGGATATGGCTCAGGAAGTGATGAATGAGGCAAGAACAAGGCAGGCTGCTTTGGATGAAACAATCCGTCAGATTGTTGACGAAAAGCAAAAAAACATTGAAGATAAAGTCCAAGCAAAAGAGCAAAAAATCAGGCAGCTTGAGCAGGATATTGCGGACGAGAAAATTGAGTCTGCAAAAATAAATTTTGAGCGGGAACTTAAAAATATGGAGGAAAAATACAATCAAAATAAGAATATTTGGGTTGAGCAGATTTTTAATAATATTATAAACAATTAGTTCGCCTCAAATGATTAAAAAAGGTTGTGAGTATATGGCTTTTCGGAGTCCTGCGGTTTTTGCAAAGCTTAAAGCTATGGGTGCGCTGTCTTTGACGGAGCAAGATTATAAAGAAATGATGTCTAAAAAAAGTGTGGGAGAAGTATGCGGATATTTAAAAAATTACACTGGTTATTCCGGCATTTTGCACGATATTAATGAGTCGGAAATACACAGAGGAGAGCTTGAGCTGTTTGTCGAAACAAAAGCGAAAGAGGAATATAAAAGAATATATAAATTCATGGGTCTTTATGACCGCAAGCTGCTGCAATATTTTTTAATTCGTGAAGAGGTGGAGTTTATAAAGCACTGTTTGCGGTATATCTTCAGTCGTGAAACTGAACAGGAAATCCCTTTGGAGAACTGGATTTCTCCATTTTTCAGGGAGCATAGCCGTTTAAATCTTGATAGAATAACACAGGCGAGAGATTTTTCCTCATTTCTTGATGCTTGTCAGGATACGGACTATTATCGGGTTTTAAAGCGTGCCGGCGATGTAAAGGTAGATTTGTTTACTGCAATTATGATGCTTGACAGTTTTTATTATAACAGGCTTTGGAATATCGTAGAAAAATATGCTTTAAAAAAAGAAAAAGAGATGCTTGAATTTTATCTTGGAACAATCATTGACTTGCTCAACATACTTTGGATTTATCGAAGCAAAAAATATTATCAAACTCCGAATGAGATTATCTATACCTATTTGATACCCGTTCGATATAAGCTTTTGCGTGAGGATATATCAAGGATGGTGGAATCGGAAAATATTGATGATATTATAAAAATAGTTTCAAAGACGAGGTATAAGGCTTTATTTGACGATGTTGAAAAAGGCATTTTCATAGAGATAAATTATAAAAAGGTTTTGTACAAGACGGCAAGAAAGGTATTTCTTATGTCGCCGGGGTCAGTTGCGGCAGTCTTTGCATATTTTCATATAAAGGAAAATGAAATAGAAAATATAAAGACGATTATAGAGGGAATACGATATGGTCTTGACACCGATTCAATCAGCGAACTGCTTATTTTATAGATAGAGGGGGGAGACGATGTCTATTTTAAAAATGAAGGCTGTCACCATTGCGGGAAAGCTTGATGCCTTCGAAAGGGTCGTTTCTGAATATGTGGAGGGACGTGAGGTTCATCTTGAAAATGCTTTAATGGTGCTTGATAAAAGCAACAAGCGTCTTTATCCTTATAATGAGGATACGGAATATTCTATAATTGTAAAAAGTATTTCGGATATTTTAACGCTTGCGGGTTTGCAACCTAAAAAAAGCGGTGTTGGCAGTTTTTCTAAGGGGGATATGTTTGAACTTATCGGACGTATTAATGAGAAAATTCAAAAAAGCAGAGTGCAGGTAGCGGAGCTTGAAAAGAAAATCAGTGAAAATGAGCTAATTATCAAACAATTGCAAACAATGCTTGGTGTTGATGTTGATTTATCAAAGCTGTTTAAATTTGAGTTTTTGAATTTCCGATTTGGCAGAATGCCTAAAAGCAGTTATAAAACGCTGAAAACATATCTTGGCGGTTTGGATGCCATATTTGTACAAACAAAAGAAGATGAAACGGATATCTGGGGCTTTTACTTTATGCCCACAGCGTTCAAAGAACGAGTTAATGCGGTTTTTGCGTCGTTATATTTTGAAAGAATTCTATTGCCGGATAAAATTTCAGGTACTCCAAAGCATTCATACGATATGCTGACAGCGGAAAATGCTGAGTTTAGGCGACAAATACAAGAGGAGCAAGAAAAGATAAAAACTGCAGTATCTGAAGATTATGACAGCCTTTCTGATGTTTACAATATGGCAAAGAAGCATGCTTATTTATGCGAGGTTCAAAAAAAGGCGGCACATACGAAAGAATTTTTCTATATCGTGGGCTGGATGTCAAAAAAGGACGCTGAAACCCTGTCGAGAAAGGCTGAAAAAGACGACGAAGTGTTGATAATTTTAGAAGAGCCCGAACAAGTGGAATTTATCCGCCCGCCAACAAAGCTTAAAAATGCAAAGATATTCAAACCGTTTGAATTTTTTGTGAGGATGTATGGTCTGCCCTCTTACGGAGAAATTGATCCAACACCGATACTTGCGGTAACCTATATACTATTGTTCGGCATTATGTTTGGGGACGTGGGACAAAGCGCCATATTTGCGATAGCAGGTTTTTTGATATACAAAAAGACAAAGAAGGATCTTGCCGCTATTATTTCTAATGTCGGGGTGTCCGGCACGATTTTCGGTTTTGTTTATGGGAGTGTATTTGGAAATGAAACGCTGCTTGAGCATATCAGGATTATAGAACCCATGGAGAAAATTGGGTTCATGCTTATGAGTACCGTAATGATGGGTATAGTCGTGATTATTTTTTGTATGCTGATGAATATGGCAAATGCAATCAAAACAAAAAATTGGGGACGGTTCCTTTTCAGCCATAACGGAGTTGCGGGTATAGTCTTTTACTGTACGCTGATTAGTATTGTCGGTGCGGAGCTCCTGCACAAAAGCATATCAGCACAGACGACGGCATTTGTGCTTTTGGTGACATTCTTGCTGATGTTTATGCAAGAGCCGCTTTCAAAGCTGGTAAGTAGGAGAAAAGATTGGATGCCGGAAAACGGTATGTTTTTCGTGGAAAGCTTTTTTGAAATGTTTGATGTTTTATTAAGTTTTGTCACTAATACGATATCTTTCCTTCGTGTTGGTGCATTTGCAATTATACACGTTGGAATGATGCTGGTTGTGGGTGTGCTTGCGCAAAAAGCGGGTTTTGTCGGGAATATTGTTGTAAGGATAATAGGAAATATTGTTGTGATGGGTCTTGAAGGCCTGATTGTGGGAATTCAGGTTTTAAGGCTTGAATATTATGAAATGTTCAGCAGATATTTTGAAGGCGGAGGCAGAGAATTTGTAAAGTTGGCTGATGAATAAAAAATAATTGTAAGAAAGGGTTATGATTATGTTAATGAATATTCTTTTCGTATTAATTGCTATGAGCATTATTGCTCCGATCACCTTGTTCTATGTTACGGGTAAAAGAAACGCAAAGCAATGCCTGATGATGAATATTATAAGTTTTTTCAGCTTTTTATGCCTTGGTACAATCATGCTGCTTGGCGGAGGAATTTCGGCTATGGCGGCGGCGGAACCTTCAGGAGCAGCTGTTGGTGACGGGCTTAAATTTATAGGGGCTGCGCTTGCTACGGGTTTGTCGGGCATAGGCGGCGGTGTTGCGGTGGCATCCTCTGCAAGTGCGGCAATTGGTGCTATGAGTGAAAATGAAAAAATTATGGGAAAAACTCTTATTTTCGTTGCTTTGGCGGAAGGTATTGCGCTTTACGGCTTGATTATTTCTTTCCTAATCATGTTTGCATAAAATTTTTGAGGTTGAAAATCATGAAAATGTATTTAATCAGTGATAACGTGGACACGCAAATAGGAATGAGACTTGCGGGCGTGGAAGGCTGTGTAGTGCATACGGCTGAAGAAGTGGAGCGCGAGCTTCAGGCTGTGGTAAAACGTTCTGACGTGGGAATAGTGCTTTTGACTGAGAAACTTGGCAAGCTTGTCCCTGAATATATAAGGGAACTCAAATTGAAATTGCCTACTCCGTTGATTGTGGAAATACCGGATCGTCACGGCAGCCGTGACATTGCGGACAGTATTAACAGACATGTTCGTGAGGCGATTGGACTTAAGCTTTAGGGAGAGAATGGGAGGTTGCTTTTTATGGCAAGTGTGGAAGACAAATTAACAAGTTTTTCCGCCTTTGTGCTGCAGGAAGCAAAAGAGCAAAGCAGCAGGGTAATCGAAGAAATAGAGTATAAAAAGAATGAGATTGTAGATAAAAAAGAGTTAGAACTTTTAACTGATGCGTATGAGCGTATTCAAAAGATGGTTTCAAAATACAGCAGAGAAAACAATGAACGGGTTTTAAAAGTTGAGATGGGCTTTAGAAAGGAGCTTCTCGTAAAAAGGGAACAGATTATGAATGAAGTATTCTCGGAAGTCATAAAAAAGATTAATGAATACGTGGATTCTCCGGACTACAAGAATTGGCTTGTAAAAAAGATTGAATCTGCCTGCGCTGAGGTTGGGGAAGGAAACAAAATTGTATATATAACGGAAAAGGACTCGAGGTATAGGCAGGAAATAGAGAAAGACAACGTTGTTGTAAATACGGTCTGCGAGGATGACTTTCTCGGAGGAGCAAGGGTGTATAACAGTGATAAAAAAATATTTGCAGATTATTCTATAAAGCAAATGCTGGAGGATGAGAAGCATAATTTTCTAAAAATAAGCGGGCTTGCGCTTGGCTTATGAAAGATTATTAGAATTGGCGGTGAATCATGTGAATGGTACGGTGAACGGTTATATTTTCGGAATTAATGGCCCTGTCGTGGAAGTGAAGGGCAGCGATGAATTTAGAATGCATGAGACCGTATTGGTTGGAAATGAAAAATTGATAGGAGAAGTTATCGGCATTGACAAAGATGCTTCAATAATTCAGGTATATGAGGAAACGACAGGTTTGAAGCCGAATGAACCGGTTGTGTCTATGGGCAAGCCGTTTTCAGTTGTTCTTGCGCCTGGAATTTTGGGAAATATATTTGATGGAATTGAGCGTCCGCTAAAAGACATTGAGAAGCTGTCGGGTGCTTTTATAGCCAGGGGCGCATCTGTTAATGCTCTTGATGAGAGTAAAAAATGGGATGTTTCGATAGATGTTAAAGTGGGAGATGTCGTATCAGGCGGCTCTATTATTGCAAAAACGCAGGAAACATCGCTGATTGAACATAGAATTATGGTGCCTCCCGATGTGGAAGGAACGGTTAGTTGGGCAGCCGAAAACGGAAGTTATACTATTG
>JAOAAV010000047.1 GCA_026418715.1 Clostridia bacterium | reverse complement strand
CTTCATTGCGATCTTTGCCGGGTGGATCCTTACGCATGGGGAAAAAGAGGCAGAAATAAAGCGTGTGGAAAATGCGTTTCATTTCTATGACATCTGGCATGTCCTCATTACTTATATTACACCTCTTGCATTGGGAATTGTGCTTCTCTACACTACCGGTGTGCTGCGGCTTATCGGGTGGTAACTATTTATCAGGGGCTCTGCAATAAAAAGCTAACATCTTGCCCGAACACAAAATTCTTGATTGAAATAGGCGTTGAACGGTCGCCTTCTTAAAAAGCACCTGGTCAAACCGACATATATAACCTCTATATCAAGCGGCTTATTTTGGCCAAAGCGGGCCGCGAAACATTTTTCCATATGCAGCGGGATTTTTTGAGCGCGTGTCCCGAAATAGCGTTTCAAAGTCCTTATAGACATGTGATTGCTTGTATGTCTGCACACCGAGAACAATTAAAACTAGTAAAGAAACGCACATTATCATTCTTTTTCCTAGCAGACGTAAAACCACAGAAAAGATACCAGCCGAACAAATAACAATAATCCCTACACTTGCCAGATACTGGAAATGGTCGGCAACGAATGAATATCTCATAGGTAGCGTATTAAAGAAACCAAGAGCAGGGAAAATGGTAACGCTAAAAAAAAATATCGCAGCAAACGGACCTCGTCCGATTTTGCGTTGTAGCAACCACAAAATAATGCAGAACAGCAATGCTCCAAAGAAGAACAACCACTGAGCCATTGAATGCTGGTTTATTACCCAGCGCGGATAGCAAAATATAAGCTCAGATGGCCAAAGCAATTTGCCGATGTAAAACCACCATGCACGTGAAGCGATTAGCAATCGCTCAAAAAAAGTAAAATCAAAACCAGGACCTGTCGCATTAAGACAAAATCGTTCAAACAAAGCAGTACTTAATCCGAGTGGGATACCCACCACAAACATCGGGAGCACATGATACAAGTCTTTACGCTCAATCCGTCCTCTTTTCCACCACACTGTTATCAACAATGCTACTGGCAGGCTACATGTTGTCGTTTTTGAAAGCAAAGAAGCCACGTATGCTGTCGTTGATGCACATAAGTATTTCAAAGAATTTCGTTCCTGAAATTCAAGGTATAAAAAAATGCAAAAAAATAAAATAAGCCTGATAAAGTATTTTTTCTTTCCGAGACCCAGGCTACGCTCTCAACATGAACCGGATGAAGAGCAAAGATAGCTGCGGCAAATAAAGCGCCGGGAATGTTTAGCTTTAAAAGAATACACCAAAGTAAAAAGGCATTGAGAAAATGTAAAATAATATTATTCAAATGATAGCCTGTCATTTCCCCACGCCAAAGCTGGTATTCAATCCAAAAAGTAGTAAATGTCAAGGGATAGACCTGGTAACCAGGGATACACCGAGGATTGGTCCATAATTCCCAGAGTCCTCTAATGGTCTCCATATGCCCGTGCTCAACAATATGATTATAGTCGTCCCATAGATATGTCCCCTCTACTGCAGGCCAGTAAACCATCAAAGTGCAGAGAAAAAGCAATGTAAGCAAAAACAGTTTTTTTGATCTTGTCATCAAAAAATGGAAATAAAATAATTCACTCAATCACTAGTAGATGTGAAAAGTTAAAAAAATAAGCCCTTTAAACTATTGCATAATTAAATTTAGTGATAGAGCGATCATGCCCGAAGCAAGGGTAGAGATAAACCTTTTGCAGGAGCATATCGGCATGAGAAAGAAGTATATTGTACCCCTTACCGACACAGAACGGATGCAGTTGAGGGAACTCATAACCAAAGTCAAAGCACCAGCATATAAGATAAGGCATGCTTGCCCACGCTTTTGGCTGCAATATCAACACCTCGCGCAATGTTCGCCAGAGATTTGTTGAGCAGGGTTTTGAGGCAGCACTGGGGAGGAAGCAACGGGAGACACCCTCGCAGGCAAGGATTTTTGACGGCAAGGCAGATGCCCATTTGATAGCACTCAGGTGCAGCCCCCTCCTGAGGGACGTACGCGCCGGACCCTGCATTTATTGGCAAACAAGTTTGTGGAGTTGCGGGTGGTTGACAAGGTGTCATATGGGACCGTACGACGGAAAAAAATGAATTGAAGCCTCATCCGTGCACCAGCTGGTCATTGATTATGAATATAAGCGCAATGGTACGGCGGCACTCTTTATGTTTACTGAACCATTGCGATGATGGCGAAGCGTCAGTGTGCGGGAGCGCAGAACCAGTGTTAACTGGGCACATGAAGTGAAACATATGCTTGATGTTGATTGTGCTCATGCGCAAAGAGTTATACTGGTTTGCGACAATTTGAACACCCATAAAAGAGCCTCGTAGTATGAGGCCTCTAAGCCGCATGAAGCACGGCGCCTGCCTGACAAGCTTGAAATACTTTATACCCCCAAACATGGCAATTGGCTCAATGTAGCAGAGATCGAGTTAAGCGTTCTCACGCAGCAGTGTCTTAACCGTCGCATTTCCGAAATGCAAACCCTGCAGACTGAAATCAAAGCATAGGAATGCAGTCGCAATACAGATTAAAAGGGCATTGACTGGCGATTCACCACCCTGGATGCCCGAGTAAAATTGAAACGCCTTTACCCAAAAATTTTACTGTAAAGGAACACTAGTTAACATTCAATGTCAACTATATTCTAATATTTGGAACTCTTTTTTTACAATTAATTATAACATCAAGCTGCAATGGTATTTTTTGAGAGGTAGAAAGGCCCAATGGCAAGAGAATGCATACCAGTTGAATAAAAAATTGACAAGGCATCTTTGGGCTCAAGAGCCATTGGTTGTCCTTGGACATTTAAAGAAGTATTCAAAATAACAGGAACCCCTGTAATTGAGGCGAAAATAGATATTAACTTATAGTAAAGAGGGTTTACTTCTTGTTCAACAGTATGGACTCGTGCAGTTCCATCAACATGTGTTATAGCAGGTACTATGTCCCTTTTTTCTTTTTTAACATCAAAAACAAGCGTCATATATGGGGATGGGGCAGCCCTTTCAAAAAAATCTTTAGCTGCAGGAGCAATTACAGAAGGTGCAAAAGGTCGAAATTCCTCGCGAAATTTGACTAATGCATTAATTTTATCCGTCATATCTTTTCTTCGGCAGTCCGCTAATATACTTCTATTGCCCAGCGCTCGTGGGCCAAACTCCATCCGTCCTTGAAACCACCCTACAATTTTGCCTAAAGCTATGTCTTCAGCGACTCGTTTACAAATATCAGAAGGCTTATCATAAACGACACCTGAGCGATCAAGTACAATTTTTATTTCATCCTCTGAATATTCTGGCCCCCAGTAGCAGTTATTCATAGGTTCTGGCATCTTGCCTTGATATTGATTATTGAGCAGTATGGCACATCCGATAGCAAGCCCTGCATCTGATGTATGTGGTGGTACAAAAAGCTCATCGATAAAACCGCTTTCTCTAACTTTTTTGTTCATAACACAGTTAAGGGCTACACCTCCAGCGAAGCAAAGATTTTTTATTCCTGTATCATTGACTGCATGATACACGAGATTGAGCACAGCATTTTCAAGTGCCCTCTGTCCACTTGCAGCAATATCTTTATGATATTGGTTTATTGGTTCTTCTGGAAGGCGTGGTTTCCCGGGGAGAGGAAGTTTGGTAAAAATGCATTCCTGTTTAGAAGGAGCTGGCTTATTAGGAGCTATATTACGTAATATATCTGAATTTAAAATATAAGCTTTATCCTTGAGTTTTAGAATTGAAGACATGTCATAGCGGGGCTCACCGTATGACGATAGCCCCATAACCTTATATTCATCCGTATCTTTCTCAAATCCAAGATATTGGGTGAGAATTGAATAAAAAATCCCAAGAGAATTTGGTTTATGTATCCTCATTATTTCATGCAGACGCCCTTCAATGGCCTTGAAAACCACTGTACTTGCCCTATCACCAGAATAATCAAAAGTTATAATAAGCGATTTATCAAAGCAGAAAGGTGAAAGAAAAAAAGTTGATGCAGCATGCGCGGTGTGATGATCAAATAAATAGACCAGCGGTGCATACCCAAAATGGAATGTAAAATAATTTGAGAGAATTTCTTGAAAGCTATCATATGTTGCACCTGCGAAACCAACAGCGGTAATATCCCGGATAGATATCCCTGCTTGTTTAAGACAATATTTAATTGCATGTCGGGGAAGACGACCGGGGGCATGTTTGACTTTTAAAAAGCGTTCTTCCTCGGCAGCCGCTATAATTTTCCCATCTTTCATTAGAGCTGCTGCACCGTCCTGATTACCAA
Organism: Clostridia bacterium; assembly: GCA_026418715.1. Lineage (GTDB taxonomy): Bacteria > Bacillota > Clostridia > UBA1381 > UBA1381 > SKW16. The sequence goes on along the minus strand of JAOAAV010000047.1, from coordinate 324 downwards.
TAAGAACACCACCGCTTATACCAAGAAAGTACATATCTGCCCGTCCTGTCTTCTGTAATGATGTTTAATAATTAAATAAAACATATATGTATATAGTTGTTGCATGTCAATGACAAAAATTACTCTTTTCACTACCATCCCCATATATGACCCTATTTTTTTAGCCTTAACCCTAGTAAAATCAGCGGTCGCAAGATACTCCACCAACCGATAAGTGGTTTCATTTTCGTATATCCAAGTTGTTTGGGAGGATATCTCTTCGTTACGGGAACTTCGGTTGTCTTATATCCAAGCTTTACAACCTTATAATATAAATAAGGTTCA
>JAOAAV010000036.1 GCA_026418715.1 Clostridia bacterium | reverse complement strand
GCTCGTCGGCAGCGTCAGATGTGTATAAGAGACAGCCCACTCCGTGGCCTGAGCCTACACTCTGGCCTACTCCAACTCCATGGCCTACTCCTACTTCATGCCCTGCACCCCAGCCAAAGCCATGCAGCGGTTTGCTGATCGCTATACTGATTGTGGTTGTTATAATAGCTGTCATCGACGCCATAACATTATGTGTTTTATGCTGCTGCACGAAAAATCACAAAAATAAACCCGACAACAGATGTTGAAAAACATCAATAAAACCTAAATAATGCACGCTCATTTCAGATGGGTGTGCATTATTTACATAAACGCCTTGATTTGTTGTATATCTCAAATTGAGGTGTTTTGATATCATTTATTATATTTAATTATATTCTAAAGTTTTAGTACTTGTTTGTAATATAAAACAAAAAACCTTGCTTTGTCCCAGATAAAACTGGACAAAACAAGGCTTTTTGCAAAGAGATGAAAGTTTTATACAAAATATTTACTTATGGCAAGCTTCTTTCTGTGAACACCCGCTGCATCCGCCGCATCCGCAGCCTCCATGCTTTGCGTTTTTCATAATCTTCCTTACGCTTAAAAACACAATGACAGCAAGCACTCCGATAATAATAAAATCAACCATATTCATAGCCGCACCTCTTTCTCAACATCCGCATACTGCCTTGGCAAGTGTCATATATTTTTCATTGATTTTTGGCATTGCAAATTTTGTGATTTTGTTTATGGTAGCATTACTTTATCATTTAGGAAGTTAAGAGGGTTCCCGATACCAAAGCAGCTTGCGGACATTATAACAGTCGGTAGGTTAGCCATCGCTAACCACGATTAAAGTTTACCACTGCTAACTCTGTTTGTCAATGCAAAACTATAAAAAAATATAATATTGTTATTTATGCACAAATATGCTATAATGCTTTTGATATAAAGTATAAGGAATGAATATTATGAGTTTGCATGAATCCGGAGAAAATTATTTGGAAACAATTTTGTTGCTTGGAAAAAGGCTTGGCAAAGTTCGTTCCGTTGATATTGCCAATGAACTTGATTACAGCAAACCCAGCATCAGCCGTGCCATGAGCATTTTAAAAAAGTCAGGATTTATTGAAATGGATAAGAGCGGATTAATAAGTTTGACGCAAACAGGACTTGACAAGGCAAATGAAATATATGAAAGGCACCGCCTGATTACAAAATATTTAGTTCTGACACTGGGAGTGGAAGATTCTGTCGCCGAAACAGACGCTTGCAGAATAGAACACGTTATAAGCAGCGAAACCTTTTATAAAATAAAGGATTTTGTGCTAAATATAGAAAAGAAATAAAGAGGAAAGAATATGTCAAAGAAAAACGAGATTACGCTCTTGAATGTTTTGTTCTGCTTGATAGTGATATTTATCCATGTTTCCTCGCCTGCTATCTCGGGGCTCAACAAAGGTAGTGTGCAATATGCCGCCGTTTATTTTCCTTGGAGATTATCTTCATTTGTAGTTCAGGGTTTTGTTATGCTCAGCGGCATCAAGTTGTTTTTGGCAAAAAAACAGAGTTATCGGGATTTTTGTGCTCTAAGATTGAAAAGAGTTGTTCTTCCATACATTGCATGGGTTATAATCTATTACGTATATTTTTGGTGTAATGATTACTTTTCCTTTGACGCAAAGGAATTGGCAAAGCATATTTTAAGAGGCGATTTAGCCGGACATTTTTATTTTATTGTAGCAATTGTCCAGTTTTATGCATTAATGCCCATATGGCGGGCTATGGTCCGCAGAATTCATCCTATCGTAGCGATTTCTTCTTCCATAATTATTATGATAATCTTAGGACAGTATCTTCCTGATATCATAAGTTTCGCTCATCCTGGGGTTGTTTTTGAATATAACGACCGAATATTTACAAGCTATCTTGGATATTGGGTAATTGGCTGCTATATAGGCGAAAATTACGCCGTATATGAGAAAATTTTAAAAGAAAGCAAAGTGTTCTTTGCATTTATGTTTTTTTCCTCCGCAGCCTGTGACAGTTTTTTAAGCTACCTGTCCTCGGTTTATGGAAAGATCATGCCATACCTTGAGGGCATTCATATTTTATATGTTTTTTCCACAATCTTGTTTTTGTATACGCTAGCATTTGAAGTTTCCGAGCGAATTTTGAATTTCAAGCTGATTAAGGCTATTGACAACGCAAGCTATTCTATATACCTTTCCCATTGTCTTGCGATTGCTATAATAAACGACTGGTTTTCAAAGCATTTTATAACTGACATGGGTCTTACATATTTTCTGCGTTTTGTGTTTGTTTACACGGCGACTCTGTCCTTTTGCACAGCCTTCGGCAGGCTGACGAAAATACGAATAGAAAAAAGAAGGATAGAAAAAAATTTCTAATCCCTCTTTTTCATATTCTCCCACATTCTGCGCTCTATTTCATCATAATCATATCCGTCGCTTTTATAAATTTCATAGGTTTTGTTCTGCAAATTTTTAGGCATATGTTTTGTCCTAAAAGCCTCATTGTCTTTTTTGGCATCCTCGACTGTGTGAATCCCTTCGCTTTTCCAGCGACTTAAGATTTTGTCGATATACGGCATTGACAGTTTTGATGTTTGTGTCACGCAGTATTCATAAGCAAGAGCGACCATATCCTCACTCATGCCGTAAACATCATTCCAGGACGAAATATACTTTTCCTCAACAGAAGTTAAATTTCTGTCCAAAATGCCAAGTATTTTTCTTACATTGTATACATATCCGCTTTTCTGCTGTTCCTTTTGAAGATATTCATTTACCGCCTCGGCGGTAAAAAGTCCTGCTTCATGCCATGAAATGGCAATTTTTTCAATATACTTCATGCTCTTTTTCCCCATGGATACACAGTAGTCAAGCAGCATTAAAATTACTTCGGGCGCAAAGCCCAGCCAATCATAAAAGGAGTAAAGCGTAATAGTTTCTGTTGTGGTCAATGGTTTTCCCAGCAAAGCTTGGGCAACCATATACATTTCCGACAGACTTTGATTTTCGTTGATTGCTTTTGAAACATCCGTACTGTTGTAAGTTTTTGTATTTTGCACGGGAGGCACAGCTGCCGTTTGTTGCTCTGTTACAGGTTTGTCAGACTTTTCACAGAAATTAAGAAATTCAACAACTCCGTTTTCTGCATTGAGCAAACCCTTTTTATACCAATAGGTAAATGCCTGCACTACATCCGATTCCAAAATACCGAGTCTTTCAGCAATAAGGCTGTTGTCAACATCTTTACCGTCATGTGCCAGCCAGAGAGCATACAAATACACCTTCACAAAGGTTGCATTTGCACTGGGAAGCAAATTCTCTATAAAATCCGATGAAACAGAAACATATTTTTTATTCAGCTTAAACTGCGGCATAACATCATCCCTCAAATTTTTATGAAAAAAGGAGCAATATGCTATTGACATATTGCTGCCTATATGCTATCATTATAAATTGTACTATAGTCTTATTATGGGCATAATATTCCTATCACAATATTACAGCCAAGCATATTATAGCACAATGGTACTGAAAAATCAAGTATTGCTTTTATATATTTTGGGGAGAACAGAGCAATTTTATTTGCATCACGTCCCTGCCTGTGCAGGGATTTGAATATGCTGCGGTTTCGGGGAATTTTTCTGCAAGACTTGCAGTGCATAGTCACGATAAAATTAACGAGGTGATTTATTAATGATCCATGAGGTAAAATTAGGCAAAAACACTCGTATGAGCTACTCTAAAATCAAAGAAGTTTTAGACATGCCTAACCTTATCGAGGTTCAAAAAAATTCTTACAAATGGTTTTTAGAAGAAGGTTTGCGTGAGGTATTTCGCGATATTTCGCCTATTACCGACCATGCGGGACATTTGGTGTTGGAATTTTTTGATTACAGGCTCGATTATAACTCAAAGTATTCGGTTGAGGAATGCAAGGAAAGGGACGCAAAATATGCGGCTCCTCTTCGTGTAAGTGTTCGCCTTATCAATACGGAAACGGGTGAAATCAAAGAGCAGGAAATTTTCATGGGTGATTTTCCGCTTATGACGGAGCAGGGCACCTTTATTATTAACGGTGCGGAGCGTGTTATAGTCAGTCAGCTTGTTCGTTCCCCGGGTATTTATTATGGGTTTGAACGTGATAAAACAGGCAAACCGCTTTATAATTCAACCGTCATTCCTTACAGGGGTGCATGGCTTGAATACGAAACCGATTCAAACGATATTTTTTCCGTAAGAATTGACAGAACCAGAAAACTTCCCGTAACCATTTTAATTCGTGCACTTGGAGTTGAAACAAACGGCGAAATTCTGGATATGTTCGGCGAGGACGCTCGTATTACCGCGACACTCGAAAAGGACACCTCAACAAACAGAGATGAAGCGCTTCTTGAAATATACAAGCGTTTGCGTCCCGGTGAACCTCTTAACCTTGAAAATGCGGAATCGCTTATTACCAATATGTTTTTCGATCCCAAACGCTATGATTTGGCGAAAGTGGGACGATATAAATTTGATAAAAAACTCGCGATATCTTCGCGCATAAGCGGAAAAATTGCGGCGGATGACATTGTTTCCCCCATTACAGGGGAAATACTTGCAAAAGCAGGAGATACCATCTCTTTTAACACGGCGGCTGAAATTGAAAAGGCCGGCGTCAATTCGCTTGACCTGATGGTTGACGAAAGACGTGTGCGGGTATTTTCCAATGATATGGTGTTTTTGTCGGAATACGTTGATTTTGACACCAAGGATTTTCCATTTGTCAAGGTTCGCCGAAGCATACTTTCACAGATACTGGCGGACGCAGAAAATGATGAGGCTGCAAGAGAAGCAATGTTTGCGCGTGCGGATGAACTCAGTCCCAAACATATTACCGCCGAAGATATTTTGGCATCCATAAATTATATACTCAATCTTGCAAACGGAATAGGAGCATTGGACGATATCGACCACTTAGGAAACAGACGTCTGCGTTCTGTCGGTGAGCTTTTGCAAAACCAGTTCAGAATTGGACTTGCCCGTATGGAAAGAGTAGTTCGTGAGAGGATGACCATTCAGGATTTAGACGTCATTACTCCGCAGACATTGATAAACATCAGACCAATTATTGCTACGATTAACGAATTTTTTGGGTCTTCCCAGCTTTCGCAGTTTATGGATCAGCCCAATCCTCTTGCGGAATTAAGACACAAAAGAAGAATTTCGGCTCTGGGACCCGGAGGTCTTTCAAGAGAACGTGCAGGGTATGAGGTGCGCGACGTGCATTATTCCCACTATGGCCGTATGTGTCCGATAGAAACTCCGGAAGGCCCTAATATCGGTCTTATAACATCTCTTGCGACTTTTGCACGTGTTGACGAGTACGGATTTATTGAAGCTCCGTACAGGAAGGTGGACAAGGAAACAGGTATTGTAACCAATGAAATTGTTTATATGACCGCCGATGTAGAGGATGATTTTGTTATTGCACAGGCAAACGAACCGCTTGACGAGAATGGAAGATTTATAGACAAAAAGGTTTCGGCGCGTTTTCGAGAGCAGATTCTTGAAGTGCCCGCAAGCGAGATTGACTATATGGATGTATCGCCAAAGCAGCTTGTATCCGTTGTTACTGCGTGTATTCCGTTCCTCGAAAATGATGATGCAAATCGTGCCCTTATGGGTTCTAATATGCAATGTCAGGCTGTACCGCTTTTGGTGACCGATTCGCCAATTGTCGGAACGGGCATGGAATATAAAGCGGCTAAGGATTCTGGCGCCGCCGTGCTTGCAAGGGAGGATGGCGTTGTCGAAAAGGTTTCCGCAGATGAAATCGTAATTCTCGGAGACAGCGGAACCAGACATCGCCACAAGCTTGTAAAATTTGCCCGTTCAAATCAAAGCACCTGCATAAATCAAAAGCCGATTGTAGAAAAGGGAGAACGTGTTTGCAAAGATGATATTATTGCAGACGGTCCCGCCATGGATAACGGAGAACTTGCTCTCGGCAGAAATATATTGATAGGATTTATGACATGGGAAGGCTACAATTACGAGGATGCAGTGCTTATAAGTGAAGAACTTGTAAGAGATGACGTTTTTACGTCCATTCATATTGAGGAATATGAATGTGAAGCCAGAGATACTAAGCTGGGGCCTGAGGAAATCACTCGTGATATACCGAACGTAAGCGAGGACGCATTGAAAGACCTAAATGATCAAGGTATTATACGTATCGGTGCTGAAGTGCGTTCCGGTGATATACTGGTAGGCAAGGTTACTCCTAAGGGCGAGACTGAACTTACTGCAGAGGAAAGACTTCTTCGTGCAATTTTCGGAGAAAAAGCAAGAGAAGTTCGTGACACATCACTTAGAGTACCTCATGGAGAAAGCGGAATTATAGTCGATGTAAAGGTATTTACCCGTGAAAACGGAGATGAGTTGTCGCCAGGTGTTAATGAAGTAGTTCGCTGCTACATTGCACAAAAGAGAAAAATTTCCGTCGGTGACAAAATGGCTGGACGTCACGGTAACAAAGGTGTTATTTCGAGAATTCTTCCGCAGGAGGATATGCCGTTTTTAGAGGATGGAACCCCGCTTCAGATTGTGCTCAATCCCTTGGGCGTACCGTCGCGTATGAACATTGGGCAGGTGCTTGAAGTGCATTTGGGATTTGCGGCGAAAGCATTGGGCTTTAAGGTTGCCACACCGGTATTTGATGGAGCAGAGGATGAGGATATTGCGGAGGCGTTCAAAAAAGCTGGACTTTCTCCAGATGGAAAATCCGTTTTGTATGATGGAAGGACAGGCGAAAAATTCGATAATCCCGTTACAGTAGGCATTATGTATTATCTGAAGCTTGCCCATTTGGTTGACGATAAAATTCATGCCCGTTCTACAGGACCTTACTCATTGGTTACACAGCAGCCTTTGGGCGGTAAAGCACAGTTTGGAGGGCAGCGTTTCGGAGAAATGGAAGTTTGGGCGCTTGAAGCATATGGTGCGGCGTATACACTTCAGGAAATTCTCACAGTGAAATCTGACGACATTGTTGGACGTGTTAAAACATATGAATCCATTGTCAAGGGTGAGAATGTGCCAAAATCCGGTATTCCGGAATCATTTAAAGTGCTTGTTAAGGAGCTTCAGAGTCTCGCTTTGGATATCAGGATTCTTAATAGAAACATGGAAGAAATCGACATTGATATTTCTGGGGATGATGACGACGAGCCAATGCTTTCAAGGGAAGATCTTCTTGCAACAATGGAAAACCGCGACGAGGTCGGACAGCCTATGGAAGACATTCTTGAAGAAGATATGCTTTTGGAGGACTTGGATGATGACATTTCCTACATTGATGACGAAGACGACATCTCTATGGATGACCCCGATGACCTTTTGTCAGGACTGGAGTTTGAAGAGGATGCCTTTGACGACAGTGATTTAGACGATGACGATGATTTTTAATAATTGGTCTTTATGAGGATAGCCTATATGTAGTAAGAAATCGGAGGTTATTAAATGTTAGAATTTAACAGCTTTGAAGCGATAAAAATAGGGCTTGCTTCTCCGGAAATCATAAGAAGCTGGTCATACGGAGAGGTAAAAAAACCCGAAACCATTAATTACCGTACTCTAAAGCCCGAGCGTGACGGATTGTTTTGCGAGAGGATTTTTGGGCCCCAAAAGGATTGGGAATGCCATTGCGGAAAATATAAAAAAATCAGATACAAAGGCGTGGTGTGCGACCGCTGCGGCGTTGAGGTTACAAAATCAAAGGTGCGTCGTGAGCGTATGGGGCATATCGAGCTTGCAACACCCGTATCGCACATTTGGTACTTTAAGGGAGTACCGTCAAGCATGGGCCTAATTTTGGATCTGTCACCGAGACACTTGGAAAAAGTGTTGTATTTTGCCGCTTATATCGTTACCGATCCGGGGAAAACAACTCTTATGCAGAATCAAATTCTAACAGAGCGTGAATATCGTGACGCTTATGAAAAGTACGGCGACCGTTTTAAAGCAGGGATGGGTGCGGAGGCTATCAAGGAGCTTTTGGAAAAAATAGATCTTGATAAGCTTTCCTCCGAACTTAAGAATGAGCTTGAAAAGTCGCAGGGGCAAAAAAAGGCGAGAATAATTAAGAGACTTGAGATTGTAGAAGCGTTCAGGCTTTCCGGCAATCGTCCCGAGTGGATGATTTTATCGGTTGTCCCTGTTATTCCGCCTGATTTAAGACCGATGGTTCAGCTTGACGGCGGACGCTTTGCAACAAGCGATTTAAATGATTTATACAGACGTGTAATTAACAGAAATAACCGTTTACGCCGTCTTTTGGAACTTGGCGCGCCGGATATCATTATCAGAAACGAAAAACGCATGCTTCAGGAGGCTGTGGATGCGCTTATTAACAACGGCCGCCGCGGGCGAACCGTAACGGGCCCCGGAAACCGTGCTTTAAAATCACTGTCTGACCTGCTGAAAGGAAAACAGGGACGTTTCCGTCAAAATCTTTTGGGCAAGCGTGTTGACTATTCGGGTCGTTCGGTTATAGTGGTAGGCCCTGAAATGAAAATTTACCAGTGTGGACTTCCAAAGGAAATGGCACTGGAACTTTTCAAACCGTTTGTGATGAAAAAGCTTGTTGCAAACGGTCTTGCACATAATATTAAAAGTGCAAAGCGTATGGTAGAGCGTGTAAAGCCCGAAGTTTGGGATGTTTTAGAGGATGTCATAAAAGAGCATCCGGTACTATTAAACCGTGCTCCTACACTTCACAGACTTGGAATACAGGCGTTTGAGCCTAAGCTTGTAGAGGGCAGAGCATTAAAGCTTCATCCGTTGGTATGTACCGCATATAATGCGGACTTTGACGGTGATCAGATGGCGGTTCACGTTCCGCTGTCACCTGAAGCACAAGCCGAGGCGCGCTTTTTAATGCTTTCGGCAAATAACCTCCTAAAGCCTCAGGACGGTCACCCTGTTGCTGTTCCCACACAGGATATGGTATTGGGGAGCTATTATTTAACCCTTATAAAGCACGATGAAATTGGCGAAGGGAAAGTATTTTCATCATTCGACGAGGCTTTGCTTGCTTATGACAACGGTGCAGTCGGTCTTCATGCTCCCATTAAGGTAAGAGTTGAAAAAATGATTGACGGAAAGAGGCAGTCAAAATTGATTGATGCCACAGTAGGACGTATCATATTCAATCAAAATATTCCTCAGGATTTGGGGTATGTGGATAGAAACAATCCAGAAACTGCATTTGATTTGGAGGTCAATTTTGTTGCGGATAAAGGAAAATTGGGTAAAATTATAGATCGCTGCATCCGTGTTCACGGTACGAGCGAAACTGCCGTTGTTCTTGACGCAATCAAAGCAACAGGATTTAAGTATTCCACGAAAGGCGCAATCACCGTAAGCGTAGCCGACATTGAAGTGCCTGAGAAGAAAAAAGAAATTCTTGCAAAAGCTGAAGAAGATATAGATAAAATTGTACGTCAGTTCAGACGCGGTCTTTTGACAAACGAAGAGCGCTACCAGCAGGTAATAAAAACATGGTCAAAGGCAAGCGAAGATGTAACCAAAGCGATGATGGAACATCTTGATCAGTTTAACTCTATTTATATGATGGCTGATTCGGGAGCTCGAGGAAGCACAAACCAGATTCGTCAGCTTGCCGCTATGCGTGGTCTTATGGCAGATACATCGGGACGTACGATTGAAATTCCCATTCGTGCAAACTTCCGAGAAGGACTTAATGTATTGGAATATTTCATTTCCTCGCACGGTGCCCGTAAAGGTCTTACCGATACGGCGCTCAGAACCGCAGACTCTGGATATTTGACCCGACGTTTGGTAGATGTCAGCCAGGACGTTATCGTTCGTGAGATTGACTGCGGAACAAAGCAAGGCGAATGGGTATCTCAGATTACGGACGGGAAAGAGATTATTGAGCCGCTTTTTGACCGAATTCTGGGCAGAACCGCAATGGAGGACGTTATTCATCCTGAGACGGGAGAAATTTTGGCAGCTGCGGATACTCTGATTTCTGATGATCAGGCTAATAAAATAGTTAAGGCAGGTATTACAAAAGTATATATCCGGAGCGTACTCACTTGTGAAAGTAAAATTGGAGTTTGTGCAAAGTGCTATGGAGCAAACCTTGCCACAGGCGACCTGGTAAATGTGGGCGAGGCGGTAGGAATTATTGCGGCTCAATCCATCGGCGAGCCCGGTACACAGCTTACCATGCGTACCTTCCATGCCGGAGGTGTTGCGTCCGGCAGCGATATAACCCAGGGTCTTCCGCGTATCGAGGAATTGTTTGAAGCAAGACGGCCTAAAGGTCTTGCTATCATATCCGAAATCAGCGGTCGTGTTACAGTCAGCGACTCAAAGAAAAAACGTGAAGTTACAGTCACGAACGATGAGCAAGGTGATAGCAGAACCTATGTCATTCCATATGGTTCCACCATTAAGGTGCATGACGGAGATATGATAGAACTTGGTGACGAAATTACCGCAGGTTCCGTGAATCCGAATGACATTCTTCATATCAAGGGTCCCCATGCAGTACAGGTTTATATCACTCGTGAGGTTCAGAGAGTATACCGTATGCAGGGTGTGGATATCAACGACAAGCATGTGGAGGTTATTACGCGTCAGATGCTTCGCAAAGTTCGTGTTGAAGATCCAGGTGACACTAATCTTTTAATAGGCTCTCTTGTGGATATTTTTGAACTTCATGAAGCGAATAAGACTCTTGATGAAAGAGGAGGAGGACGGCACGCAACGTATTCTCATGTGCTTTTGGGTATTACAAAAGCATCTCTTGCAACCGATTCCTTCCTTTCAGCGGCATCCTTCCAGGAAACCACCAAAGTTTTGACCGAGGCGGCAATCAAAGGCAAGGTTGATCCGTTGCTTGGTTTGAAAGAAAACGTGATTATAGGTAAGCTAATTCCCGCGGGAACCGGTATGCCTATGTATAAAGATATTAATATCACTATAGATGGTCAGGAAGTTTTTGACGAAAACATACTGTAAAAATAATATAAAGTCTCAGACAAAAGTGGTTGCCAATCATTGTTGCAACCACTTTTTGCATATTATCCCTGATTTGCTTTTTACGCTTTCGTCTGCTGCGCACTTTTTATTCTTATTTTCATATACAACAAAACACATCAATTGTAGTTCTCGTACCATACCACAAATTGATGTGTTCTCATAGCAACTAGCTACTATATTCCTTCCTATATTTCGTAGATACGCATCTCCTTTTATCTTCAAAAATCCCCGCAAGGCCTGCCTTGCGGGGATTAATACAATTACTGAATTTTAATGTTATCAATCTTCATTGCACCATAATACCTTGCTGTCGCATAATAGAAGCCTCCGACACCTGCTGTACTCTTTGTTGTAATTACTTTTCTCGCAAGAATAGTTGTGGCGCCATCAACAGAGGTAATTGTCAAGTATGTAACGCCATCTGCTACCTCAAGCTTATAGTGATACCATGTTCCCGATGTCAATGTGACAGGATTTGCGGTATCTCCATTGATAGCCCATGTACTTGCGCCTCCTGCCGTCTGAACAATAGATAACGCATAGCTTGCAATAGACGAACCGTTAGCACAAACAGAATCTTTAACATAGAAGCCTGACGCTTGGTTGTTTGCATTCGTAAGTGCTAAATCAAATTCCATTGTATACGAGGTTGCCGAAACATTAATCGTATCTGAATACGCAGTCGTACCATTGTTTGAATTAACAGGAACAACTTGTGCAAACACATTTGAATTTTCGGTACCAAGCGATGCTGTATATCTGGCGGTTAAAACAGATGTCCAGTCAACAGTTATTCCTGAATCCTGATAATCCTCATAATAGTAATATGAACCATTCAAAGCGGAAAATACTATATTTACTGTGTTATTAGCCGCCATTGAAGAAATATTGTCCCCGCCGGACGCATACTTATAAACGGTATATTTCCCTGTAGCCGTTCCTCCATCCATAATTTCAACTTTAATTGTATTTTTATAACTGCTTGCCACCGTATAAGGATCTCCAACATACAATCCATTGCTGTCTGTCACCGAAGTTTTAATCGTATTGCCTAACGTATCCACAAAATTGATTGTAACAGTTGCAGCTTGCTTTGTATTAGCCGTAAGCGCCACATTGATTGATGCCGCCGCTCTATCAGTGCTTACGGTAAACTGTGTGGCATCTATTCCAAGGTAGGAACTTGTCACCGCATAAGAATAGGTATACGTTCCCGGAAGCAGAGTAAGAGTAATTTGACCATTTGCATCGGTTGTATAGCTTGAACCTGCAATCGTAAACACGGCGCCACTTACAGGATTTCCGTCCGATGTTACATTGAACGTCGTAGTTCTCGTGTTTTTCTCAAGCACTATATTTCCTGTATAATCCGAACCTTCAGAAATCGTAAAACTTCCGGTATTTTCAAAATAGCTTGTGGTTTCAGTATAAGAATAAGTATATGTTCCGGGTACCAGCGCAAACTTAATCTTACCATTTGAATCCGTTGTATAAGTCTTTGAGTAAACCGTACTTCCAGTTCCGGTAATGGTTATATTCACACCTGATACGGGAGATGTCCCATCAGTTACAGTAAATTCTACAATTTGGCCCATCTTAAAATCTAGAACAGGGGCATAGGTTGTTGAGCCCTTGCCGTAAATATAAGCTCCTCCCGCATTCCCTGACCATGCAAAAACTGCTGTCTGTTTTCCTGCGGCCGCCATTGTCTTGATGTAATCCAATACATCTACCGTCAATGTCGGAGTGGAAGCCAAACTTGGCACAGTTGCAACGGTAGTCTTATAGCCGGAATATCTGTCCGTCGAAGTTCCGGTAAGATTAGTCAGGTCCACATCAGTTGTCAGATAATACAATGTCGATGTATATGTCTTAGTTGATGTTCCGGTATATGTCAAACTTGCCGATGCTATTCTGTCCGCATCCAAAGCATTTGCAAATCTAAACTCTGCAAATGCAATCGCTGCCCAACCGGTATCCGCGTCAAGATTGAAATAATGAGTTTCTGTATCCAGCGTTGTTCCCACAGTATTGCTTCCCCACTGCGAATTTGCCGTATGTGCCAAAGACACTGGCGCTACCGTCGGCGTTGCCGTCGGTGTTGCTGTCGGCGTTGCCGTCGGTGTTGCCGTCGGTTCTACCGTCGGTGTTGCCGTCGGTGTTGCTGTCGGTTCTACCGTCGGTGTTGCCGGCGGGGTTGCCGTCGGTGTTG